>JALQVQ010000111.1 GCA_023260315.1 Burkholderiaceae bacterium | reverse complement strand
GGCGCCTGCGGCGCTGTCACATGCGGGCTCACACCCCAACAACACAAGTGCTTTGCAGCCTCCCGCCAGCATCTGTGCAGCCGTCTGGCCACCGGTTTGTGGCTGGGCCTTCACCAACTGAGCGCCGACCGTGTTGGCCGCTTCGGTGAGATAGCCTACCGTACAGCCCGTTTGGGTGGCAATCCAATTGGCCAATGACAGCAGTGCAGAGGCATTGACGTGATGCGCCGCGGCGTTACCCAACAAAATGGCAGCGCCTTTGCCAGCGCTTAAGCTGGCCGCAACCGCTTGGGCGGCACTATCGGCGACGCCCGCGACGGGGGCCTGAACCCCTTTTTCGTTGGCAACGGCCGTCGCACCGTTGGCGAGCATTTGGCCCCATTGGTCCGCGCCAGCGTTGAGGAAATGACGCACAGGCATTGCCCAATCATTGCCACCATGAAATTCACGCGGCGAGCCAATGACGTCGACCTTGGCACCACGGCGTGTCGCCTGACGGATGCGTTGCGCGAACAAGGGGTGATCTTTGCGCAAACGACTACCGATCACCAGCGCATGCTTGAGCGTGCTCAGCGTTGCAATGGGCATGCCCAGGAATCTCGCACCCGCGTGTGGCGTGAAATCTGCATGGCGCAAGCGGTGATCAATGTTGTCGCTGCCCAGCCCTCGCATCAGCGTGGCGGCGAGGGACAGTTCTTCAACGGTGCTGTGCGGGCTCGCGAGCAGGCCCAATTGGTCAGCGCCATGGTTCGCTTTTATTTGCTTCAGACCGTTCGCAACGTACTCGAGGGCCGTCGTCCAATCAACGCTCAACCACTGGCCATCCTGCTTGATCATTGGCGACGTCAGTCGCTCTTCGCCGTTCAATGCTTCGTAAGAAAAGCGATCTCGGTCGGCAATCCAGCACTCGTTAACCGCCTCATTCTCCAACGGGACCACGCGCATCACGCGGTTGTTTTTCACTTGAACAATCAGGTTCGCGCCGGTGCTATCGTGCGGGCTCACCGACTTGCGGCGTGACAGCTCCCACGTACGGGCGTTGTAACGGAATGGCTTGCTGGTCAGCGCGCCGACAGGGCAGATGTCGATCATGTTGCCCGACAGCTCTGAATCAACGGTCTTGCCTAGGAAGGTTTCAATTTCAGCGTGCTCGCCACGATGGGACATGCCAAGCTCCATATCACCAGCGATTTCCTCGCCGAAGCGAACGCAGCGTGTGCAGTGGATGCAGCGGCTCATCTCTTCCATCGAAATCAAGGGACCGACGTTTTTGTGGAAGACGACTCGCTTTTCTTCCTCATACTTTGAGCTGCTCGCACCGTACCCGACCGCTAAATCTTGCAATTGGCACTCGCCGCCCTGATCGCAAATCGGGCAATCCAGCGGGTGGTTGATGAGCAGGAACTCCATCACCGACTGTTGTGCCTTTATGGCCTTGTCTGTTTTTGTATGAACCACCATGCCCTGCGCAACGGGCGTCGCGCATGCTGGCATGGCTTTGGGTGCCTTCTCAACATCCACCAAGCACATGCGGCAGTTTGCCGCGATAGACAGTTTCTTGTGATAGCAAAAATGGGGGATGTAGGTACCAGCCTTCTCGGCGGCGTGCATGACCATGCTGCCTTCGGGGACCTCGACCTTTTTGCCGTCTAATTCAATTTCAACCATGGCTTTGCCTATTGTGTTTACTCGCCCGTGCCTGGCATACAAGCTTTGTGCTTGATGTGGTGCTCAAACTCGTGACGGAAATGTTTGATCATGGCGCGCACGGGCATGGCCGCGGCATCGCCAAGGGCGCAGATGGTGCGACCCTGAATCCCATCGGCGACGCGATTGAGTTGCTCTAAATCGCTCTCGCGGCCCTGACCGTTTTCGATGCGCTCAACCATGCGCCACAACCAGCCCGTGCCTTCACGGCAAGGCGTGCACTGGCCACAACTCTCGTGCATGTAGAAGTAAGACAAACGCAACAGGCTCTTGACCATACAGCGTGTGTCATCCATCACAATCACCGCGCCCGAGCCAAGCATTGAACCGGCCTTGGCAATCGAGTCGTAATCCATATCGGTTGCCATCATGATGTCTGCTGGGAGCACGGGCATGGAGGAGCCACCGGGAATCACCGCTTTAAGCTGACGGCCGGGACGCATACCGCCCGCGAGTTCCAACAACTTCGAGAAAGGCGTACCCAGCGGGACTTCATAGTTACCGGGGCGCTGAACATCGCCACTCACGGAGAAGATCTTTGTGCCACCGTTGTTCGGTTTGCCACACGCCAAGTAAGCCTCGCCACCGTTGCGGATGATCCAAGGCACGGCCGCAAAGGTTTCGGTGTTGTTAATGGTGGTTGGCTTACCGTACAAGCCGTAGCTGGCGGGGAATGGCGGCTTGAAGCGCGGCTGGCCCTTTTTACCTTCCAGCGACTCCAAAAGAGCGGTCTCCTCACCACAAATGTAGGCACCGAAACCGTGGAAAGCATGGAGCTGGAAGCTGAAAGCTGAGCCCATAATTTTGTCACCCAGATAACCGGCAGCACGCGCCTCTTCGAGGGCGGCTTCGAATCGCTCATAGGTGGCAAAAATTTCACCGTGGATGTAGTTGTAACCCACCGTGATACCCATGGCATAGGCGGCAATGGCCATGCCCTCGATCACAATGTGCGGGTTGTACTGGAGGATGTCGCGGTCCTTGCAAGTTCCGGGTTCACCCTCATCGGAGTTGCACACCAAATACTTCTGACCCGGGAACTGACGCGGCATGAAGCTCCACTTCAAGCCCGATGGAAAACCAGCGCCGCCACGGCCGCGCAAGGCTGACGCTTTGACAGTCGCGATGACCTCATCTTGCGTCAAACCAGGACCACCGTCCTGTCCCAAAATTTTACGCAATGCAGCGTAACCACCGCGCTTTTCGTAATCTTTTAGGCCCCAGTTGGCGCCTGTCAGGTCTGCATAAATCTGGGGATTGATGTGACGACCGTGGAAGCATGTCTCTTGCCCGGTGGCACGGAAATCGTTCAGGGTGTCGGACAGATCCAACCCACCCAAGAGACCGTTGTCAACAACCGCGTTCATGACTGCACTCCTTTACCCGCGGCTTGCGCCGCTTTGGCCTTCTGACGAAGCGCCTCCAGCATTTGATCAAGGCGTTCGTTGCTCATGTTGCTGCACATGTTGCGGTCATTCACCAGCATCACGGGGGCATCTGCACACGCGCCCAAACACTCGGATTGCTGAAGGGTAAAAAGACCATCTGGCGTCGTTTGGCCCATCTTCACGCCCAACCGACCTTCCAAGTAGTGCAGTGCATTTTGTCCGCTGCGCAGTTGGCACGGCAGGTTCGTGCACACATTGAGCTTAAATGCACCCACCGGCTGTTGGTTGTACATGTTGTAGAAGGTCGTGACTTCATGAACCGCCATCGTGGCCATGCCCAAGTAATCGGCGATTGCCGCCTCGGCATCAGAGCTCACCCAGCCCTGTTCATCTTGAACGATGGACAGGCATGCCATCACGGCAGAACGCTTTTGGTCAGCGGGATATTTGGCGACTTCACGGTCGAAGCGCGCGCGGGTTGACTCAGAGATCATCGGTCAATCTCTCCAAACACAATGTCCATGGTGCCAATAATGGCGACCGCATCAGCCAGCATGTGACCGCGGGTCAGCTCATCCAAGCCCGCCAAATGGGCGAAGCCTGGGGCGCGAATTTTTAGGCGGTAAGGCTTGTTAGCGCCATCACTCACCATGTAAATACCAAACTCACCCTTGGGATGCTCGACAGCTGCGTACGCCTCGCCCTCGGGCACCTTGAATCCTTCGGTGAACAACTTGAAGTGGTGGATTAACTCCTCCATATTCGACTTCATCGCCTCTCGCGCGGGGGACGCCACCTTGTGGTTATCCGTGATGACGGGACCTGGGTTGGCTCGCAACCAGTCGACACACTGCTTGATGATGCGGTTGCTTTGACGCATCTCTTCCACTCGGACCACGTAGCGGTCATAACTGTCGCCATTGGTGCCGATCGCAACGTCGAAATCAATCTCAGGGTAGACGTCGTAGGGCTGCGTTTTGCGGAGATCCCACGCCACACCGGAGCCACGCAGCATGGGGCCCGTGAAGCCCATGCTCAGTGCGCGTTCGGCGGTGATGGCGCCAACGCCAACTGTTCGCTGCTTCCAAATGCGGTTGTCCGTCAGCAGGGTTTCATATTCGTCGACGTAATTGGGAAACTTCGTGCAGAAGTCATCGATGAAATCGAGTAACGAGCCCTGACGGTTTTCGTTCAAAGCAGCGACGCCGCGTGCATTCCGGACTTTGCTCGCCTTAAATTGCGGCATGGTATCGGGCAAATCGCGATAAACACCACCGGGGCGGAAATAAGCCGCGTGCATACGCGCACCAGATACCGCCTCGTACATGTCAAACAGTGCTTCACGCTCACGGAATGTGTAAATCAGGATGGTCGACGCACCACAATCATGCGCGTGAGCACCGAGCCACATCAGGTGATTTAGGAGGCGGGTAATCTCCGCAAACATGACGCGTATGTACTGCGCCCGCTTGGGCACTTCGAGACCGAGCATGCGCTCGATGGTGAGGCAGTAGGCGTGCTCGTTACACATCATGGACACGTAGTCCAAACGGTCCATATAGGGCAACGATTGGATGTAGGTTTTCGTCTCCGCCAGTTTTTCAGTGGCACGATGCAAAAGCCCGATGTGGGGATCAGCCCGCTGTACGACCTCGCCGTCCATCTCAAGTACCAAACGCAACACGCCGTGCGCGGCAGGGTGTTGGGGACCGAAGTTGAGGGTGTAGTTTTTAATTTCAGCCATTTGTCATCTGCTTCAAATGTGGTTCGACCGCTTATTACAAGCCAGCGTAGTTGTCTTCACGGATGATGCGCGGCGTGATCTCGCGGTTCTCAATCGTGACGGGCTGATAAACCACGCGCTTTTGCTCCGCGTCATAACGCATTTCGACGTGACCGGTGACCGGGAAATCCTTGCGGAACGGGTGACCAATGAAACCGTAGTCGGTCAGGATGCGACGCAAGTCCGCATGGCCTTCAAACATGATGCCAAAGAGGTCAAAGGCCTCGCGCTCGTACCAGTTCGCTGAATTCCAAATGCTGTTGACGGAGGCCACAACAGGAAAATCATCATCCGGGCAAAACACCTTCAAGCGGATACGCTGGTTCAGTGAGATCGACAGAAGATGAAGCACGACGCAAAACCGTGGGCCCTCATAAACACCATCGCCGTAGGCGCTGTAGTCCACTCCGCACAGGTCAAGCATCTGCTCAAACTGACAGCCGGGCGCATCACGCAATAACGCGGCAGCGTCGGTGTAGGCTGACGCGGCCACCACGACGGTGGTCTCACCCAAGTTCTGGTCGATACGGGAAATGCGGTCACCCAGCGCCGACTCAATGGCTTGTTTTAAGGCTTCAGGGCTTGCGGGGATAGTCATAGCGATGTCACTCAGTTGGGCGCGTTAAACGCGCGCAATGGTATGGGTACGGCGGATTTTTTCTTGCAGCTGGATGATGCCGTAAAGCAAAGCCTCGGCCGTTGGCGGGCAACCCGGCACGTAAATATCAACGGGTACGATCCGATCACAGCCCCTCACAACCGAGTAGCTGTAGTGATAGTAGCCACCGCCGTTCGCACATGAACCCATGGAGATGACCCAGCGCGGCTCGGACATTTGGTCATAGACTTTGCGCAAGGCAGGCGCCATCTTGTTACAAAGCGTTCCCGCAACGATCATCAGGTCTGACTGGCGAGGGCTGGCGCGGAATACCTCTGCGCCGAAACGCGCCAGATCGTAACGCGCTGCGCCAGCGTGCATCATTTCAACCGCGCAACAGGCCAATCCAAATGTCATCGGCCATAACGAACCCGTCTTTGCCCAATTGACCATCGAGTCGTAACTCGTGGTAACAAAGCCTTTTTCGAACACACCTTCGATTGCCATGGAGATAACCGTCCTAACTAATTAACAGGTGACGGCGCCTGTGTTGATACGAAAGCGCCGTGCGCGCTCACTCCCAGTCGAGTGCGCCTTTTTTCCACTCGTAAACGAAACCGACCACCAAAATACCCAAGAACACCACAACGGCCCAGAAGCCTGTTGCGCCAAGGTCCTTAAGGCCGACGGCCCAGGGGAATAGGAAGGCGATTTCAAGGTCGAAAAGAATAAACAGGATGGCGACAAGGTAGTAGCGCACATCGAACTTCATGCGCGCGTCTTCGAATGCCTCGAAGCCACACTCGTACGGCGAATTTTTTGCATCATCTGGGCGATTGGGGCCCAGTATGTAGCCCAGCACTTGGGGCAAGATGCCAACAGAGACACCAACCAAGAGAAACAAAATAACGGGTAGATATTGTTCTAGGTCCATGTCAGTCTATTGGTTTTATTGAATGGTGCCGTCGGCGAGACTCGAACTCGCACAGCTTTCGCCACTACCCCCTCAAGATAGCGTGTCTACCAATTTCACCACGACGGCGGGAATTTTTTCCGGATCGCTTGAGGTACAGCTCGTCGGCTGT
>JALQVQ010000101.1 GCA_023260315.1 Burkholderiaceae bacterium | reverse complement strand
TCTTGATTTATGGCTGGTCCATGAGAGCAAGGCAAACGAAGCTGGTGTTGAAAGGGTCGTCAATCTCAGAGTCAAAGCAGTGGCGTTTGGTGCAACAGCTCAAACCCTCTCTCGGCAAAACCTGTCGGCCGTATTCGGTTTTAAGGGTTTTTTAAACACATCGCGAAATGGCAAAGGCGTCGTATTTCACATTCAAGAATTGCACAACTAACTTGCATATCTAACAAAAGGAAAGCTCATCATGGCTGCACCCCGTAAAAAATTCGATCCAAAGCGCAAGCGCAACACACAATCATTGTTGTTCAAGCGCAAGCGTTTCTGCCGCTTCACAGTGGCCGGTGTCGAAGAAGTTGACTACAAAGACACCGACACCCTGCGTGATTTCATCGCAGAAAACGGCAAGATCATTCCTGCCCGTTTGACCGGTACTCGCGCCATTTACCAGCGTCAGGTCACCACCGCCATCAAGCGCGCGCGCTTCTTGGCCTTGATGCCCTACACCGACCAGCATCGCGTCTAAGGAGACCTGAGTCATGCAAATTATTCTGTTAGAAAAAATCGTGAACCTGGGCGCCTTGGGCGACGTGGTTAAGGTTAAGGACGGTTACGCACGTAACTTTTTGATTCCGTCAGGTCGTGCTCGCCGTGCGACAGCTGCTGCGGTCGCCGAATTCGAAGCACGTCGTGCCGAATTGGAAAAAGCTGCTGCGGAAAAGCTCTCTGCTGCGCAAGCCGTGGCCGACAAAATGGCGGGTGTTGTCGTTGCATTGAGTCAAAAAGCGGGCGTCGATGGCCGTCTGTTTGGTTCAATTACCAACCACGACATCTCCGCTCAGTTGGCAGTGCAGGGTTTCACGGTTGCAAAATCGCAAATCCGCATGCCTAACGGCCCCTTGAAGGCTGTCGGTGAGTACACAGTTAGTGTGTCTTTGCACACGGATGTCCAGCTGGACATTGCTGTGAAAGTTGACGGCGAAGCCGCTTAAGCGTCACGTCTCAATCGGTCCCCTTGGGATCGCCGACAAAGCCGCCTTCGGGCGGCTTTGTTTTTTGTTCGGACGAAGCGTGGCTTTTACAGATCAGTCCCCCGATCATCCACCACTTTTACACGACCTTTTACACAGACTTATCCACACGCTTTTTCCCGTAGGGCATTACCATGAAGGTCGTGAGCGCAAACCGTCAACATACCTGAAAGCACTATGGAATTCGAAGACATCAACCCCGTCGATGAGATGAGCGATCGTGAGGGACATTTCGCAGCCCATGACCGGCAGGTCGCGCAGCTGCGTGTGCCTCCGCACTCACTGGAGGCGGAGTCGAGCGTTTTGGGCGGTCTACTGCTGGATAACAGTGCCTGGGACCGGGTTGCTGACCTCTTACATGAGGATGACTTTTACCGCTACGAGCACCGTTTGATTTTTGCAGCGGTACACACCCTGATTAACGCGGCAAAGCCAGCGGATGTGATCACCGTTCATGAACATCTGCAGGGTCTCGGTAAAGGGGGAGAGGTGGGTGGCCTCACCTACCTAAACAACTTAGCGCAGTACGTACCCAGTGCCGCGAACATCCGCCGCTACGCTGAAATTGTCCGTGAGAGGGGCGTCCTGCGTAAGTTGGTCGCAGCCAGCGATGAAATCGCGACCAACGCCTTCAGCCCGCAAGGCAAGACCGTCGCGCAGGTGCTGGACCACGCCGAGCAAAAGATCTTCCAGATTGGGGAAGAGGGCTCTCGGATGAAGCAGGGCTTCCAGGGCATGGATAAGCTGGTGGTTGACCTCCTTGATCGCGTTCAAGAAATGGCGGACAACCCGAACGACATCACCGGCGTGCCCACTGGCTTCATTGATCTCGATCGCATGACTTCTGGGCTCCAAGCCGGTGATCTGGTGGTTTTGGCGGCGCGGCCGTCGATGGGTAAAACAGCCTTTGCGATCAACATTGCCGAGCACGTGGCACTCAATGAGGGACTGCCTGTGGCCGTTTTCTCGATGGAGATGGGGGCGTCTCAGCTAGCGGTTCGTATCGTGGGCTCGATCGGGCGCATTCATCAAGGCCACTTGCGAACGGGTAAGCTGACAGACGAGGAGTGGCCCCGTTTGACGGAGGCCATTGAACGACTCAGAACAGTCTCCCTGCACATCGATGAGACCGCTGGTTTGACCCCAAGCGAGCTGCGTGCCAACGCCCGTCGATTGGCGCGAACCTGCGGAAAACTGGGCTTGATCGTGGTCGATTATTTGCAGCTGATGTCCGGTTCAAAGTCAGATGGTGAAAACCGTGCGACCGAGTTGGGCGAGATCTCTCGGGGATTGAAGATGCTCGCCAAAGAACTGCAATGTCCCGTTATTGCACTGTCCCAATTGAACCGAAGCGTTGAGCAGCGGACCGATAAGCGTCCGATGATGAGTGACTTGCGGGAGTCGGGCGCCATTGAGCAGGACGCCGACATCATCATGTTTATTTATCGCGATGAGTATTACAACAAAGAGACAACCAAGGACCCTGGCGTTGCCGAAATCATCATCGGTAAGCAGCGAAACGGCCCAACTGGTACCGTGCGTTTGACCTTCTTGAATCACCTCACGCGGTTCGAGAGCCTCGCGCATTCGGGTGAGGATTTTTAATCATGACGGGCGACTTCAATTGCCGCCCAATAGCCACAGGCTGAGCATGATCAAGCCAAGCGCCAAAATCACGGTGATCCATGTGGTTTGACGTTGTCGCTGTCTCAAGCGCTCGATCTCTTTAATTAACGCCATTTGGGTCGTGGCGAGTTGTTCCATGGTTTCCAGGGCGGCTTCTTGTTCTTGTCGCCACTGCTTCAGCATGTCGGCAGTGATGCGCACATCACCCTTGGCATCAACCGTTGGTTCTGTTGACGTCTCCCGACGTCGCTGAAGAAGGGCGCGAGCCGCTTTCACCGCTTGCGGTGTCGCCTCGATTACATCGCCCCAAGGAACGAGCTTAAGTGCAGTGAGCCAACCGATCGGCATCGCTATTCCTAAACCTAAAGCACATCACTTGCAAAGTCGGCGAGGCGTGAACGCTCGCCGCGAGCCAGCGTGATGTGACCGCCGTTCGCCCAGCCCTTGAATCGGTCGACCACGTAGGTGAGCCCGGATGAGCCTTCCGTGAGGTACGGCGTATCGATCTGTGCCAAGTTACCCATGCAAATCATTTTGGTACCGGGGCCTGCACGTGTGATGAGGGTTTTCATCTG
>JALQVQ010000306.1 GCA_023260315.1 Burkholderiaceae bacterium | reverse complement strand
GGTGGTTCACGAGTCTATACTAAGAGTAATCTAGCTTATGATGTTATAGAGGAGGTTTGGGAAATAGATACTATGGTAGAATATCTCCTTATGAGTTGGATACAACGCTTGTAAAAATAATCACAAAGTCTGGTCATGTGGGCTGGGGGGAGACGTGCCCTGTCGGGCCTACTTATGCCGAAGCTCAGCGTGCTGGCGTGCCATTCGTTACCCAGCGTTGGTTGGGTGGTATGTTGACCAACTTTAAAACCGTCAAGACATCGATCAAGCGTCTGAAAGAAATGCACGCTCAGATGGAGACCGGTATGGATCACATGAGCAAGAAAGAGCAGCTCACATTTACCCGTGAGATGGAAAAGCTCGAGCGTGACATCGGCGGCATCCAGAACATGAATGCCCTGCCTGATGCCATTTTCGTGATTGACGTCGGCTACCACAAGATTGCCTGCTTGGAAGCACGCAAATTGGGTATCCCATTGGTGGGTGTGGTCGACTCAAACCACTCACCAGAGGGTATCGACTATGTGATCCCCGGTAACGATGACTCGTCAAAGGCCGTTGCGTTGTATGCACGCGCCATCGCGGATGCGGTCATCGAAGGTCGTGCAAACGCCAACAAGACGGTTGTTCAAGCCGCCGCCACTGAGGGTGAAGACGAATTCGTGGAAGTGGCCAACGGCGCTGCCGCCTAAAGTCCCCCAAACTGGATTCAAGGGGCTTTAGGCCCCTTTTTTGTAACTGGTTTTGGACCGCGTACCCGATGGTCCAGAACGCTATGGAGAAGATGATGGCAATTACTGCTGCAATGGTTGGAGAATTACGCGCTAAAACAGACGCCCCCATGATGGAGTGCAAAAAGGCGCTCACAGAAGCCAATGGCGATATGGAAAAAGCGGAAGAAATTCTGCGCGTTAAATTAGGTAACAAGGCGGGTAAAGCCGCTAGCCGTGTGACCGCTGAAGGTGTCGTGGCCAGCGCGATCGACGGTCAGGTTGGCGCCCTGATCGAAGTCAACTGTGAAACCGACTTTGTGACCAAGAACGACAGTTTCTTGGCGCTCTGCTCAAAGGCAGCTGATTTGATTGCCAAGCACAACCCTGCGGATATTGAGGCATTGGGTAGCTTACCTTGCGAAATCGACGGTTTCGGCCCCACATTGGAAGACGCTCGTAAAGGCCTGATCGGCAAAATCGGCGAGAACATGTCTTTCCGGCGCTTCAAGCGTGTTGAGGGCTCATCCGTCACCTGCTACCTGCACAGTGGCCGCATTGGTGTGATGGTCGAGTTTGAAGGCTCTGAGACCGCTGCGCGCGACGTCGCGATGCACATTGCTGCGATGAAGCCCGTTGCGTTGTCATCTGCCGATGTACCCGCTGAGCTGGTTGCGAAAGAACGCTCGGTGGCCGAGGCGAAGGCAGCTGAGTCTGGCAAGCCCGCCGAGATCGTGACCAAAATGGTTGAAGGCTCAATTGCCAAGTACCTCAAAGAAGTTAGCTTGATGGACCAAGCTTTCGTTAAAAACGACAAGCAGACGATTGCGCAGATGTTGAAAGAAAATGCAACAACCGTTAGCGCATTCACGATGTACATCGTTGGTGAAGGCATCGAGAAAAAGGTTGACGATTTCGCTGCTGAAGTTGCCGCACAAGTTGCCGCAGCCAAGTCTGCGTAATTGCGCTTTTCCAGCTAAGCTAGTGGTGAGGGCGTCCGTCCTCACCCCCATTTTTATTCAGACATTGAGGACTTCATGATGGCCACTTTCAAGCGTATTTTGTTGAAATTGTCCGGTGAGGCTTTGATGGGTGACGATGCCTTCGGTATCAACCACGACACCATTCGGCGCATGGCCGCTGAGGTCGTCGAGGTGACTGAAATGGGCGTCCAAGTCGCGATTGTTATCGGTGGCGGTAACATATTCCGCGGTGTCGCGGGCGGCTCTATCGGCATGGACCGCGCCACGGCTGACTACATGGGTATGTT
>JALQVQ010000286.1 GCA_023260315.1 Burkholderiaceae bacterium | reverse complement strand
CAACGCAAGCAAGATACCGTTAACGCCCAGCGAAGGATTTAGTTTGACGGCGCGCTCGCTCGGTACGACCAAACGCTCACCCGCACCACCGAAAATATTTTGAACGCCTTGGAACGCGTATGAACCCGGCAGAAACACCGTATCGCCGATAGCAACGGTCGACACGTCAGCCCCCATCGCACTCACAGTACCGACGGTTTCATAGCCCGGCACAAGTGGATAAGCCAGCCCCGGAAACGGCGGCATTGTGCCCTCCCAGAGCAGCCGCTCGGTGCCCGTGCTGATCCCGCTGAACTGGACGGCAACCTCAATATCGAGCGGCCCCATGGGCGCAAGCTCAAGCTCGCGCACTTGGAGTGATAGGGGGGCTTCAAAGACGATGGCTTTGGCTTTCATGCCGTTATTTTGAATCAAATAGGAAAGCCACAAACAAAAATAGCGCCCTTAGGCGCTATTTTCTTGATTCCAAAAGAAGATTTTGGAGGCGCGATCCAGAGTCGAACTGGACTAGACGGATTTGCAATCCGTTGCATAACCGCTTTGCTATCGCGCCGGTTATTTGATGGTCTGTGCCTTGACGAAAAAGGGAAGCTTCTAGCTTCCCTTTTTGCAAATTTGGAGCGGGAAACGAGACTCGAACTCGCGACCTCAACCTTGGCAAGGTTGCGCTCTACCAACTGAGCTATTCCCGCATATCTTTGGAGCTTTTCTGACGTTTCCGTCACTGCGTCTCCGCTGAAGCTAGAAGTATAACCAAATTTTTCGGCACTTTAAAGCACATGAAAAAAAATTTTAATGCTTCGCTGCGCCTTTCGATTCAGTCGCACTCGTGGCGGCACGCGCGGCGGCGGCGGCGGCGATTTGCTCTTCTGAAAATGGCTGAGGTTCGCGCTCAAGCGCGATCTTCAAGACCTGGTCAATCCACTTAACGGGGATGATTTCCAACCCATTTTTAACGTTGTCAGGAATTTCCGCCAAGTCTTTAACGTTCTCTTCAGGGATCAAAACGGTTTCGATGCCACCACGCAAAGCAGCCAGTAGTTTTTCCTTCAAACCACCAATCGCCGTGACTTCACCACGAAGCGTGATTTCACCCGTCATGGCCACTGTGCACTTGATGGGAATCTGCGTCAGGGTCGAGACCAAAGCCGTGACCATCGCGGCACCTGCACTCGGGCCATCTTTCGGCGTCGCGCCATCCGGGACGTGAATGTGAATGTCGCGTTTCTCAAACATTTCTTCGGAAATACCCAAGGCATTTGAACGACTGCGCACCACGGTACGGGCGGCTTCAACAGACTCTTTCATCACGTCACCCAGGGAGCCGGTACGTGTGATCACACCCTTACCGGGCATCAACGCAGCTTCGATGGTGAGAAGGTCACCACCGACCTCGGTCCACGCCAGGCCAACCACTTGTCCGACTTGGTTTTTCTGCTCAGCACGGCCGTAGGTGAACTTACGAACACCGAGGTAATCGGGCAAGTTGTCCGCTGTGACGACCACGGTAGGCGTCATCGACTTGAGCAACAGACCCTTCACCACTTTGCGGCAAATTTTGGAAATTTCACGCTCAAGAGAGCGCACGCCAGCTTCACGGGTGTAGTAGCGAACGACATCACGCAGAGCGTCTTCGCGGACCTCCAGCTCCCCTTCTTTGAGGCCATTGTTGGTGAGCTGCTTGGGCAACAAATACTTCAGCGCAATATGCGTTTTTTCGTCTTCGGTGTAACCGCTCAAGCGAATCACTTCCATGCGATCCAACAATGCAGCTGGAATATTCATGGAGTTTGATGTCGCCACGAACATGACGTCACTGAGGTCAAAGTCAACCTCAACATAGTGGTCACCAAATGTGTGGTTTTGCTCGGGGTCTAACACCTCCAGCAGCGCACTTGAGGGATCGCCACGGAAGTCGGTTCCCAGCTTATCGATCTCGTCGAGCAGGAACAACGGGTTGCGGGTACCGGTTTTACTGAGGTTTTGTAAAACCTTACCAGGCAAAGCCCCGATGTAGGTGCGGCGATGACCACGGATCTCAGCTTCGTCACGCACGCCACCCAAGGCCATGCGCACGTATTTGCGCCCTGTGGCCTTTGCGATCGATTGGCCCAACGATGTTTTACCGACCCCCGGTGGGCCGACCAAACACAAAATGGGCGCTTTGACCTTATCGACGCGCTGTTGAACCGCGAGATACTCGAGGATGCGTTCCTTCACCTTTTCGAGACCAAAATGGTCTGCATTCAGGGTGTCGTCTGCCAACGCCAGATCGTGCTTGATTTTGGTCTTCTTGCTCCAAGGCAAGCCCAACAGGACTTCCAAGTAGTTGCGTACCACGGAGGCCTCTGCCGACATGGGTGACATCAGCTTGAGTTTTTTAAGCTCGGCTTCAGCTTTGGTGCGCGCCTCCTTGGGCATGCGTGCCAGCTTGATCTTCTTTTCGATCTCTTCGATATCGGCACCGTCTTCGCCCTCACCCAGTTCCTTTTGGATGGCTTTGACCTGCTCGTTCAAATAGAAATCGCGCTGATTTTTCTCCATCTGCCGCTTCACGCGGCCACGGATACGCTTGTCGACGTTGAGCACCTCAACCTCAGACTCGATCTGCCCGAATAGCTTTTCGAGGCGCTCACGAATGGGCACCAGCATCAGGACGTCCTGCTTGTCATCAAGCTTGAGGGGCAGATGCGCCGCAATGGTGTCAGCCAGTCGCCCCGGTTCATCAATGCTTGAGATAGAGGTCAGGATTTCAGACGGAATCTTTTTATTCAGTTTGACGTACTGGTCAAACTGCTGCATCAACGCACGGCGCAATGCCTCGATTTCGGTGTCATCTTTGTCAACGCGCTCGTCGGCGGCGGCGGCTGGCAACAGTGTTGCCGTGAAGTGCGCCTCCCCATCGGTGATCTTCTCAACATGCGCGCGCTGGAAACCCTCTACCAACACCTTGACCGTGCCATCAGGCAACTTAAGCATCTGCAAAATACTTGCAACACAGCCCATCTCGAACATGTCGCCAGCGCTGGGCTCATCTTTGGCTGCCGCTTTTTGCGCAACCAACATGATGCGACGATCGGCCGCCATTGCTGTTTCGAGGGCCTTGATGCTCTTGGCACGCCCCACGAACAATGGAATGACCATGTGCGGGAACACCACCACGTCGCGCAACGGCAACAGTGGCAGATCAATGGATGAGGACGGTAACAATTCTTGTCCAGACATGGGCGGAACCTTTAAGTATTTAGGCCTTTTTGGCCTCTTCGCGGTAGACCAATAAAGGCGCCTTGCCGTCGTCAATTGTGGTTTCATCAACCACGACAGACGACACGTTGTTAAGGCTGGGTAACTCGTACATGGTGTCGATGAGCGCTTGTTCAAGTATCGAGCGCAAACCGCGGGCACCCGTCTTGCGCTTCAATGCCTTTTTGGCGATTGCGCGCAAGGCACTGGGACGCACATCCAACTCGGCACCCTCAAGGGCCAAGAGCTTCGTAAACTGCTTCACGACAGCGTTTTTGGGTTGTGTCAGGATGTCAATAAGCGCATCCTCCTCGAGCTCTTCGAGGGTTGCCACAACGGGCAGGCGACCAACCAGCTCGGGGATGATGCCGAACTTCACCAAATCCTCCGGCTCAACATCGCGGAAGGCCTCGGTCAGGGTGCGGCTTTCCTTGGAACGAACCGATGCACCAAAACCGATGCCGGATGCAGCGGTGCGGTTTTCGATGACCTTCTCAAGTCCAGCAAAGGCGCCGCCACAAATGAACAAGATATTGGTCGTGTCCACTTGCAGGAAATCTTGGTTGGGGTGCTTGCGGCCGCCCTGCGGGGGAATCGAAGCGACGGTGCCCTCGATCAGCTTGAGCAACGCCTGCTGGACGCCCTCACCCGACACGTCACGCGTGATGGAGGGGTTATCGGACTTGCGTGAAATTTTGTCGATTTCGTCGATATAGACGATGCCACGTTGCGCCTTTTGAATGTCATATTCGCAGGTCTGCAACAGCTTGACAACGATGTTTTCGACGTCTTCCCCCACATACCCCGCCTCCGTCAGTGTGGTGGCATCGGCCATCACAAACGGGACGTTCAGCATGCGCGCAAGTGTTTGGGCCAGCAGGGTTTTGCCTGAGCCGGTTGGACCAATCAGCAAAATGTTGCTCTTGACCAGTTCGACGTCGTCTTTTTTTGCCGTCTCTTTGTGGCGCAAGCGCTTGTAATGGTTGTAAACGGCAACCGCCAGCGCGCGCTTGGCGCGCTCTTGACCGATGACGTAGTTATCCAGGTTGCCCTTCAGTTCGACGGGCGTGGGTAACGCGTCTGATTCGGTTTTGCCAAGCTCCGTGTTGGGCAACTCATCGCGAACGATGTCATTACACAGGTCAATGCACTCGTCACAGATGAATACAGAGGGACCCGCGATCAGCTTTTTGACCTCGTGTTGGCTCTTCCCGCAAAACGAGCAGTAGAGGTTTTTCTCTGATCCTGCGTCTTTTTTATCCGCCATGGTCTAACTCTGTTTGTGGTGTAAATCTGCCCTCAATGATAACCCTTCACGCGCACCGCTGGCACCCGTGAAGGGGCACCCATCAAGCGCCTTCCGCCTTGGCTGCGCTCTCGCGTGTGGCGATCACTTTGTCGACCAAACCGTAGGCGGCAGCTTCGTCGGCAGACATGAAATAGTCACGCTCGGTATCACGCTCGATTTTGTCAAGTGGCTGGCCGGTACGCTCGGCCAAAATACCATTCAAAACGCCGCGCAGACGCAAAATCTCGCGGGCATGAATTTCAATATCGGTCGCCTGACCTTGCGCACCGCCCAAGGGCTGGTGAATCATGACCCGCGAGTTGGGTAAGGAAAACCGCTTACCCTTCGCACCAGCGGCCAACAGGAACGCGCCCATGCTGGCAGCCATGCCGGTGCACAACGTTGAGACGTCTGGCTTGATGAAGTTCATGGTGTCAAAAATCGCCATACCCGCGCTCACCGACCCACCGGGTGAGTTGATGTAGAAATGGATGTCTTTGTCAGGGTTCTCGCTTTCGAGAAACAGCAACTGCGCGACCACCAAGTTAGCGGATTGGTCATTGACCGGGCCCACCAAAAACACCACACGCTCTTTTAGAAGGCGTGAATAAATGTCGTAACTGCGCTCACCGCGGCCCGACTGCTCAACCACCATGGGAACCATGCCCAAACCTTGTGTATCCAAAGCGCTCATTGCGACTTCTCCATAATTTTGTGACGCGTGACTTGACACTTTAACGAATTTCCACTGACCACTTTACATGAGGGCTATGCGGCCCAAAACAAGGTAGCGCTGAAAACAACAAAAGGGCTATTCAGCCCTTTTGTCTATGAGCTCAACAGCCCTGCAACCAACATTTACTGCTGTGCCATCAATTCATCAAAGTCCACTGCTTTTTCAGTCACTTTGGCCTTTGAAAGGATGTACTCAGTCACGTTGGCTTCAATGACAACCGCCTCAACCTCAGCCATGCGCTGCTGGTCGCCGGTGTACCACTTGACCACGTCTGCGGGACGCTCGTAGGCAGCAGCCATTTCGTCGATGTGCGCTTCGATTTGCTCGCGTGTCGCGTTCAAGTTTTGGGTGCGGACCAACTCGGCAACCACCAGGCCCAAACGCACGCGGCGCTCGGCTTGTGGACGGAAAATGTCGTCAGGAATGGGCGCCTTATCGGCATCTTTGATGCCACGCTGCTTCAAATCAGCGCGGGCAGCAGCAACCATGCGATCCAATTCAGACTGAACCGGTGCCTTGGGCAAGTCCAACTCGGCTTTGGCCACCATCGCATCCATGGCAGCCGCTTTGTTACGGGCCTGTAGACGTGCTTTGACTTCGCGCTCGAGGTTCTTGCGGATATCGGCACGCAGCGCCTCTACGGTTGACTCGGCAACGCCCAATGTTTTGACGAATTCTTCGTTCACTTCGGGCAAGTTAGCGGCTTCGATCTTGTGCACGGTGACCATGAAGTCGGCGGTTTTACCGGCGACGTCCTTGCCGTGGTAGTCCTCAGGAAACGCCAAGGGGAATGTCTTGCTCTCACCAGACTTCATACCGCGGCAGGCATCTTCAAACTCCTTCAGCATCTGGCCATCACCAACGATGAACTGGAAGCCGTCAGCTTTGCCACCTTCGAATGGCACGCCATCGATGGAGCCCAAGAAGTCGATGGTGACGCGATCACCGTCTACAGCGGCCTCTGCGGCGGGACGCTGGGCGAAGGTGCGACGCTGCTTGCGCAGGATATCCACGGTTTTGTCGATGGCTTCTTCAGTCACAGCGGCCGTGAGCTTTTCGACTTCGACAGTCGAGAGGTCTGCCAATTTAACTTCTGGGTAAACCTCAAAAATCGCTTCAAAAGCCAGCTCGCCTTCGTTGGCAGATTCGGCTTGGTTAATTTGAGGCGCGCCAGCGACTTGCAATTTAGCCTCAGTGGCGACGGCTGCGAAGGCCTCACCCACTTTGTCATTCATGACTTCGTACTGGACCGATGCGCCGTACATCTGTGCAACCACTTTTGCGGGCACTTTACCGGGACGGAAACCGTCCACTTTCACTTGGCGAGCCAGGCGCTTGAGGCGGTTCTCAACTTCGGTGTTAATCGCGCTCGTTGGCAGTGTCAAAGTGACCTTGCGCTCGAGCTTCTCAAGTGTTTCCACATTCACAGCCATTACAAACTCCTGCTAGGGAGCGCCGCACGACCAGACCCGATGTCTGGCTCAGACGGTGCTCTAAAAACTGATTGGATCGCGCCGGGCAGCGGCTCGTTATGGTCACAACGACATGCCCAACACGCGTGATTTCTAACGGGAACCCCTCATGAGAGCGAGTTCCTGCAAAGCTTTCCATTGTACCAACAAGACGCCGAAGAAATATGGGCGCTCAACTGCGCTCGCGCAGGTGGTTTCCGGTTTGCTGTTTCACCAAATGACAATCGATCCAAACCTTATAAGCAAACGTCGATGGAATAAAAATTTACCCCTTTAGTATTTATTTAAGGGCAAAAAACCATTAACCCCATCAGAAAAGAATTCAAATGTTGCACAGTCGCCGCCAATTCACCTTAGGGCTCGGTGCCCTCGCTTTGCCAGGGGTCACCCTCGCCAGCACGCAGCAGGCCGCATGGCCGTTCTTGAAGCCCGGCGACACCATCGACGTAATCGCACCGTCTTCCCCTGTTGATTTACCCCATGAGCGTTACGAAATCATCCGCGCTTACTTTAAGAACACGCCCTACAACGTCAACATCCCCGAGGACTTGATTGAGCCCACCAGCCCCCTAGACGAGGCGAACACCATTGAGAAGCGAGTTGCATTCATTCACGCGGCATTCAACTCTTCCTCAAAGGCGGTGTGGGCCATTGGCGGTGGCGGCTGGGGAACACGCCTCTTGGGTGAACTGGCCAAGCTGCCACGCCCCAAAGTTGTCAAACCCCTGCTGGGCTATTCCGACGTCACGGCCTTGCACGTGTTTTGCAACCAGCACTGGGGCATGCCATCGATACAGTCGGTTGTGCTTGGTATCAACGGTGACATTTCACCCGGCTGGAATAAAACCGGCTTGTCCGAGGCAATGGACGTGCTGACTGGAAAAACCCCAACCGTCACCTACCCACTGACCGCCGTCAACCCGCCAGCCGCCGAACTGAGGCACACCGTCAGCCGCATCGTGGGCGGCAACTCACTCCTCGTCTCCGCGCTAAATGGGACAAGCCAGTTCACACTGGACACACGGGGTAAATTTTTATTCTTAGAGTCCGTTGCGGACAACCCTGGCCAATTCTCGCGAAAACTCATGGGCATGGCCCTATCGCCACTTGTTCAGCAGTGCGCGGGCGTGATTTTTGGCGATGTCATTCAGACTGGAGGGCAGCCCAACTCACCGGAGACTCAAGCCCAGATTGACGCGATCATCGGGCAGTTCGGGAGCCGCTTCGCCCCCACAAAACCGGTCATGCTTGCGAAAAACTTGTTTGGTCATGGTGCGGTCAACCTGCCGCTACCGCTCAACACCGCAGCCACTTTTAAAAACCTGAGTGGGGGGGGCTTGACTGTTGCGGTCAGCGCCAACATGGTGCCCTGAACCCGCCGCTGGACTGCAATAAATGACTGGCGAAAGAGTGGCGCAACATATGCGGGTGCACGGGCGTTGACACACCTGCCAACACCCCACGTTGCTTCAAACGCACGCGCGTGTGCTGAGGG
>JALQVQ010000258.1 GCA_023260315.1 Burkholderiaceae bacterium | reverse complement strand
CTGGTTCCATCATGAGGCACGCAACGTCGTTGCCGTAAGCCTTGAAGGCGGTCTCGAGCGCCTCAATGTCATTGAATGGCAACACCATGGTGTGCTGCACCACCTCAGGCGGCACGCCAGCGCTGGTTGGGTTGCCAAAGGTCGCGAGGCCCGAGCCGGCTTTGACCAATAACGCATCGGCATGGCCGTGGTAGCAGCCTTCGAATTTGATGATTTTGCTGCGGCCCGTCGCACCTCGTGCAAGCCGAATCGCGCTCATACCCGCCTCGGTGCCAGAACTGACCAATCGCACCATCTCAATCGATGGCACCAACTTGATGATTTCCTCGGCCAATTCAACTTCGCGCTCTGTTGGCGCGCCGAAAGATAGGCCCTGCTCGACCGCGGCCAATACCGCCTGGGTCACAGCTGGGTGACGGTGACCCAGAATCATAGGACCCCAAGAACCGATGTAATCAATGTAGCGTTTGTCGTCAGCATCCCAAAAGTAGGCGCCGTCACCGCGGTTTACAAAACGCGGTGTCCCACCCACAGCCTTGAAGGCGCGCACGGGAGAGTTGACACCACCGGGAATGGTTTGTTTGGCGCGGTCAAATAAAACGTCGTTTTGGCTCATGGCAGTAGAGGTGATTTAGTTAAAAAATGTCGTTGTTAATGCTTGGTCTCGTCGAGGGGGAAGTCACCCAAGTCGATGCCCTCGATGGTGGTTTCAGGTTCGATGGACTCGGTGATTTCATCCTCATCGCCACGGCCCCAAAAAAGTCGGTCAGGTATGGCGAGGCCCATGCCGGGTGCGAAGCCTGCATCTAGACTCTGGTCAAGGTAGGTGAGGGCTTCTGCGCAGGCATTTTGCAAGTCTTCGCCAGCCCCCAATAGTGCAGCCAGCGCAGCTGACAAGGTTTCGCCCGCCCCCATAAATGTGGTGTCAAACCGCTCGAAACGCGCTGTCGCTAGGACGCTCTCAGGCGAGGCTAAATGGTTTTCTAAAAACTGTCCGGGTGCATTGACGCCAGTGACCAAGGTATAGCTCACGCCATGCGCTTGTGCGGCACGCGCCACATCGCGGGCACTGGGTGGCTTTTCATGATCCCAGTCTGGCAGTAGCCAGCGGCAAAGGGTGCTGTAGTTGCCCACCAAAATCGCCGTTTGCGGCAGCATCAATTCTGTGAAGGCGTCGAGGTAGGCGTCCAGTGCCAATTCATCCATCCAAGTGAGGCTGGGCATGTAGGCCACAACTGGGATGTCGGCATAGTCATTGGCGATTTGCGCCACCGCACTGACATTTTCAGGGCTACCCAAAAAACCCACCTTCATGCTGGCTACGGGGATGTCCTCCAGCACGATCCTCGCTTGGTCGGTGATTGCCTCTTCGTCCAACGAGACATGGTCTTGTGTGTCTGTGGTGTCTCTAATCAGCACCGCGGTCACAATGGGCAGCATGTGAACTGAAGCGGACCCCATGGCCGCGACATCCGCAGCCAAACCGCCCGCACCCGTCGGATCATTGGCGTTGAACGACAGCACGCAAGGCAGTGTCAGCTGCTGTGCGATGGTGTTGCCTTCACGCGGCAAACCATCTGCGGGAGGGCTGTCGCTCGGATCGTTCGATGAGGTGCTCATTGATGGACGTTGTTGGTTACGGTAGGGCCAGTCAAGAAGCCTTCATGCACGCATCGGCGGGCAAGCGCGCACCGATACAATATGAACATTCTATGACACGGTTTTAAAAACAACATGAGCGAAACAACTACCTGGATGTGCCTAATTTGCGGCTGGATTTACGACGAGGCCGAGGGCGCGCCCGATCATGGATTGGCCGCAGGCACCAAGTGGGCGGACGTCCCCATGAACTGGACCTGCCGTTGGTCTGGGCCGAAATTGTCGTGGCGGCGCTGGCGGGAACGCTGTTCTATGGCATCGTTGCGCTGATCGAGAAGAAGGTGACGTTCTGGCACCCGTCGCAGCGCAACTAACCAGGGCCGCATCCCCATCCGGGGCGGATTCCACCAACAGGAGAGACGGGAAATGACACGACTGATGACCGGGGCCGCGGCCCTTGCGCTGATGGCCGGAGGGGCGCAGGCGGGCGATCTGACGCTGCAGCTGAAATGGGTCACGCAGGCCCAGTTCGCGGGCTATTACGTCGCGCAGGAAAAGGGTTTCTACGAGGAAGAGG
>JALQVQ010000225.1 GCA_023260315.1 Burkholderiaceae bacterium | reverse complement strand
GACCCAGAGAGTCGCTAGCGGATAGCCCGATCGTTAGCGGGCCTGCTCAAGTTACCACCGGAAACAGCACGCAAAATTCTGGCGGACGAGACAGCACGCCGAGCAGCATTCAAGGACAAGACACCAGCTTAACCACTCATCGGGACAGATCGCAACAGGCACGCCATTGCTGAACCGATCAGGCCGTATCAAAACAGCCACATAGGGCGACACTTTAAGAAATGACGGTACTTTTGACGGTACATAAAAAAGTTACCATAAAGAAATAAGCATTCATGCTGGTTGCAGCCTAGCTATTAACGGCACCTATCACCAAATACAGCGGACACCGCGTGGTGCGCGCCCAAAACCCCAGTTTCATGCGGAACCGGGGTTTTTTTTCGCTCATCCACTTACAATAGAGTCTCGCGCGGTGATGCCGCGCGCCGGCCACTGGATCTACACCACGCAACGCCGGCCCTGGCTCGTTTGCGCGTCCTCAAACAAGGCACGCGCAAAAGCCATTGAATGGGGTCAGCTTGCGTACAAACGACGACAAACGACACCATGAGCAAAAAAGTATTCATCAAAACGTTCGGCTGCCAAATGAACGAGTACGACTCCGACAAAATGTCGGATGTCTTGAATGCAGCGCAAGGCTATGAGCCAACCCAAGATGTTGATGAGGCTGATTTGATTTTGTTCAACACCTGCTCCGTGCGCGAAAAAGCACAGGAGAAGGTTTTCAGCGACCTCGGCCGCGTGAAGCACTTAAAGAAAAAAGGTGTTTTGATCGGCGTGGGTGGCTGTGTTGCCAGCCAAGAGGGAGACGCCATCATCGCCCGCGCACCGTTTGTCGACGTGGTGTTTGGCCCGCAAACATTGCACCGTTTGCCAGAGTTGTTGAACGAGCGCGAGCGCGCCAACAAGCCCCAAGTTGACATCAGTTTTCCCGAAATCGAGAAGTTTGATCACTTGCCCCCTGCTCGCGTGGATGGGGCCAGCGCCTTTGTGTCGATCATGGAGGGCTGCTCGAAGTACTGTAGCTACTGTGTCGTGCCCTACACCCGAGGCGAAGAGGTCAGCCGCCCCTTCGATGACGTGTTGGCTGAGGTTGCGGGCCTCACCGCACAGGGCGTCAAGGAAATAACGCTTCTCGGACAGAACGTCAACGCGTACCGCGGCATCATGGGCGATACCGCAGAGATCGCTGACTTCGCCTTACTGATTGAATACGTCGCAGCCTTGCCAGGAGTGGAACGCATCCGTTTCACAACAAGTCATCCAAAGGAGTTTACGCAGCGCTTGATTGACGTCTACGAGCGCGTCCCGCAACTCGTCAGTCACCTGCACTTACCGGTTCAACACGGAAGCGACCGTATTCTGATGGCGATGAAGCGTGGCTATACGGCACTCGAATTTAAAAGCACGGTAAAAAAGTTACGCGCCATTCGACCCGATATCGCCATGAGCTCTGACTTCATTGTCGGCTTCCCGGGTGAAACCGAGGAGGATTTCAACAAAATGATGAAGCTCATCACTGACGTGGGTTTCGATACCAGCTTTAGCTTCATATTCAGCCCACGTCCGGGTACCCCAGCTGCTAACTTGCCAGATGACACACCGCACGATGTCAAGTTAAAGCGCCTGCAGCATCTTCAAAGGGTGATTGAAGAGAACGTTCAATCCATCAGCGCGCGTCGACTGAACACGGTTCAACGCGTACTGGTCGAAGGCCCATCCAAGAAAGACCCAACGGAATACATGGGCAGGACAGAGTGCAACCGGATTGTCAACTTCCCTGCTGGACCCAATCCCACGCGGTTGAAAGGTCAGATGCTGGACCTCAAAATCACGCAAGCGTTGCCACACTCGCTGCGTGGTGAGGTGGTGGTGGCGTAAGGCGGGTATCGGCGCCTCAATGCGCCGGGGCTTAACCCATACCGGGAAAGCCCATCCCTTTCATGCCGCCCATGCGCTTCATCATCTTCATGAGGCCGCCACCTTTCATTTTTTTCATCATGCCCTGCATTTGCTCAAACTCTTTGAGCAAGCGGTTGACCTCCTGCACATGAACCCCCGCACCCGCAGCAATCCGACGCTTGCGCGTGGCTTTGATCAGCTCAGGTTTGGTGCGCTCTTGTAAGGTCATGCTACAAACAATGCCCTCCTTACGACGCATGTCGCGCTCAGCCTTGTTCATGTCCATTTCACCAGCCTTGGCCGCCATCTGAGCTGGCAATTTATCCACCAACTGTGACAGACCGCCCATGCTGCGCATTTGACGCAGCTGGTCTAGAAAGTCATTCAAATCGAAACCGCCGCCGCTTTTAACTTTGGTGGCCAACTTTTGGGCGGCTGCCATGTCGACACCAGCACTGACTTGCTCGACCAAAGCCAAGATGTCACCCATGCCCAGCACACGCGACGCGTGGCGATCGGCATCGAACGCCTCCAAGCCATCGATCTTCTCGCTAACGCCAGCGAATTTAATGGGCACCCCGGTCACATGACGCACTGACAGCGCAGCACCGCCCCGGGAGTCACCATCTGTTTTGGTCAACACGATCCCGGTGAGGGGCAGCGCTTCTTTAAATGCACGAGCCGTGTTGATGGCATCCTGACCTTGCATGGCATCCACGACGAACAAGGTCTCAACAGGCTTCAGCGCAGCATGCAGGCCCGCAATCTCGGCCATTAACAACGCATCAATGGCGAGACGGCCAGCGGTGTCGACCAACAGGACATCAAAATAATGCTTTCGCGCATAGTCGAGCGCAGCGTTGGCAATGTCGATCGGCTTTTGCTCGGGTGTGCTGGGAAACCACTCGGCGCCAGCCTGCGCCGTCACCGTTTTAAGCTGTTCAATCGCTGCAGGGCGATAGACGTCGCCGCTCACAGTCAATACCTTTTTCTTTCGCGCAACCAGCCATTTCGCGAGCTTCGCGGTGGTGGTCGTTTTACCAGCGCCCTGCAAGCCCGCCATCAACACCACCGCTGGGGGTTGCGCGGCCAGATTGAGTTCCGGCGAGGCACCGCCCTCGCCGCCCGACATCAATGCCACCATTTCGCGATTAACGACGGCAACCAAGGCCTGACCGGGCGTCAAAGACCCCACCACCTCCTCGCCCAGCGCCTTCTCTTTGACCTGGGCAATGAATTCACGCACCACGGGTAAGGCGACATCGGCCTCTAACAACGCCATACGCACCTCACGCAACATATCTGAGACGTTGCTCTCGGTGATGCGCGCCTGACCACGCATCGTTTTGACAATCCGCGATAAGCGTTCGGATAATGCTGAAGCCATAAAAATCTCTATTTTTGAGGGTGCTGGCGTGCACCAATAAACCGCCGGTCAGCGTTAAACTGTAGCCATGATTCTAACGACCAGTCCATTGTTGCTTGCATGCTCTCTCGCAGCTGCCGTTGGCTATTTGGTTGTCGCCCTCGGCCATCGGGCGCTTGGTACGCGCACGACTCAAGCCATTTGGATGCTTACATGGGCGCTCCATGGCGCATCGCTCCTTATTTATTGGTTGGAGAGCCCGGGTCGCTTCGGTTTCGCCTCTGCCATTTCGGTCACAACCTGGCTGGTCTCAACGATTTATGGGATCGAAACGCAACTCCAACCCAAGCTTCGAGCGCGCTGGACGCTGGCCACCCTGGGAGCAGCCGCGGTAATCCTGAATTTGCTTTACCCGGGCAGCGTTCACCCTCGGCTGCCCTCGGTTTGGTTGCCACTCCATTGGGCACTGGGGATTGCATCCTACGGGTTGATCGGTGCAGCGGTATTCCATGCCCTCCTTCTGCGCCGCGCAGATGAAGCCATGCGTCACGCGCACGCCGAAGATGGACAAATGCCCGTTTTGGCGCTCGAACGCTTGATGTTTCAGTTCGTCGCAGCAGGCTTCCTTTTCCTCAGCGCAACCTTGGTCGCTGGTGTCGGCTTTGCGGAGGTTTTGTATGGCAACGGCTGGCGGTGGGACCACAAAACCGTTTTTTCCGTTTTGGCCTGGATCAGCCTTGCCACGCTATTGACCGCCCGCTGGCGTCTGGGGTGGCGCGGTAAACGTGCCGCACGGCTGCTCTATGTTTCGGCTGGCCTCCTCGTCATGGGCTATGTCGGTACCCGATTTGTTCTTGAAGCCCTCTTGCATCGCGGCTAACTTACGCCCTCACCATGAAGTTTTTTGTCGTCTTATTAGTGATCATGCTGGGCGTTTGGCTTTGGAAGCGGGATCGGGCATCGGGACAAGACGAATCCGTCAAACCCCAAAAGCCGAAAGCTGCGCCGCCACCGAACATTGCCTCGGCCCGCCCAATCGTGCCCTGCCTGCACTGCGGCACACACGTCGATATGGCCGAGACGGTTCAGGGCCGCTTGGGCCGATACTGCAGCAAAGCGCATTGCACCGTTCATGGCGATCGGCCCCTTTAACGCGCGTGAAAATTCCACAGCCCCCCACACAGCGACCCCACACTGAGCGGCAATGGGTCAATGGGTGGTTGCGAAGCGCCCAGCGGATCGATTCCCCCAATTTTGGGCCTCGCCCAATCAACAGCGTGGTTGATCTGGTTGTTATCCACTCCATCAGCCTGCCGCCCGGAGAGTACGGCGGCGATTTTGTTAGCCAACTCTTCACCAACCAATTGGCTTGGGATGCGCACCCCTACTTTCAACAAATCAGAGGCGCTGAGGTTTCGGCACATTTCTTCATTCGACGGGATGGCCACCTCATCCAGTTCGTAAGTACCCTCGACCGGGCTTGGCATGCCGGTCAATCAGAATGGAATGGGCGAGGAAACTGCAACGATTTTTCCATTGGCATCGAGCTCGAGGGTCTCGAACATCACCCCTTCGAGGGCGTTCAATACGAGCGCTTGCGTCAGCTGATCTGGTCAATTCAAGCCGCGCACCCCACCGTCGGTGATGTGGTTGGACATTCAGACATCGCTCCCGGACGAAAAGAAGATCCTGGACGCGCTTTTAGGTGGGAATTTTTTGACTAAACGCGGCCAAAAACGCCGCCGTTACGTTCCAACGTAAGCCATTGGTCTTCAAATAATTGCCCCATTTTGGGGTGATTGTCCAAATCGGTAAAAACACTAGGTGTAGTGTGTTGAAGCAGGGTCAAACACTAGGTATAGTGTTGCTTGTGCTTTAGAGATCGCGCTACTTCGCAGCAGATCCAGCGCATAAATTGCCGGTCTGCCGCGCCATTCCGTGTCGGCAGAGACATCACATAAAAAATAACTGAAAGCGAACATATGCAAACTGCAACATCAACACCCGAGGCAATCCGGCAAACGCCCGCCAGCACCAAACCCACCGCATCGATGACCGATGCGAGCGCTTACGCGCAACACCAGATCATCCGACGCAACGGCGCCGTCGTTCCCTTCGAGCCGAGCAAGATTGCGATTGCCATGATGAAGGCCTTTCTGGCTGTACATGGTGCGCAAGGCGCAGCATCTGCAAGCGTTCGTGAGACGGTAGACGAGCTCACGCAGGGTGTGGTTCGCGCGCTGTTACGCTCACGTCCCGGCGGCGGCACCTTCCATATTGAAGACATTCAGGACCAAGTCGAACTCGGGTTGATGCGCGGCAGTCACCACGAAGTGGCACGCGCTTACGTTCTTTACCGTGAGCGCCGCGCACAAGAGCGTCAACAGAATAAGCAGGCAGCA
>JALQVQ010000125.1 GCA_023260315.1 Burkholderiaceae bacterium | reverse complement strand
TTGAGCGATCCCGCGATGTTTACGCCATGTACGTGTCGTTGGCAGCCATATTGGAGCCAATGGCGCGACCGATTGAGTCCCTCCGTCTCACGCAACAGGGCAGCTGGGACATGCGACTGATCGGCGGAACCACATTTGCTTTGGGTAACGGCGATACGGCAGAGATCCTCGCGCGGGTGCGGCTATTTATGGACTCGCTGCCACAGCTATCGGCCCGTTACAAACAAAGTTTGATATCGGTTGATTTGCGGTACGGCAATGGGTATGCCGTGCGGTTAGAAGGCGTGACCACTGGCGTTGGCGCGCAGTGATTGAAATGGATCGACAGGCAGTGACACTCTTTGAAGAGAAAAATTATGGCTAAAGAATACAAAGATCTTGTGGTTGGTTTGGATATCGGTACATCCAAGATCATGGTGGTCGTAGCGGAGGTGCAACCCAGCGGCCAGCTCAAATTGGCAGGGTTTGGCATCTCGGAAAGCCATGGCTTAAAACGAGGTGTGGTGGTGAACATTGACGCCACCGTGCAGAGCATTCAAGCCGCGCTGAAAGAGGCGGAGTTCATGGCTGATTGCAAAATCACCCGCGTATTCACCGGCATCACGGGTAGCCATATTCGGGGTATCAACTCGAGTGGCATGGTCGCCGTTAAGGATAAAGAGGTCACGCCCTCCGACGTGGCGCGCGTCATTGAGACCGCACGAGCCATCAACATTTCGACCGATCAAAGATTGCTATTGGTTGAACCACAGGAGTTTGTGATTGACAACCAGGACGTCAAAGAACCGATCGGTATGAGTGGCATTCGCCTAGAAGCCAAAGTCCACATCGTAACGGGTGCCCAGAGTGCGGCGGAAAACATCATCAAGTGCGTGCGTCGGTGTGGGCTCGAGGTTGACCAACTCATGCTGAATCCCCTTGCATCGAGCGAAGCGGTCCTAACTGAAGATGAAAAAGAGCTGGGTGTTGCACTGGTTGATATCGGTGCTGGCACCACAGATGTCGCGATCTTCTCGGGTGGGGCGATCCGGCACACCGCCGTGATTCCCATTGCGGGTGACTTGATTACCAATGACATCGCAATGGCATTGCGCACACCAACGAAAGACGCCGAGGAAATCAAGGTGTTGAGCGGTTGTGCCAAGCAGCTATTGGCTGATCCTGATGCCCAGGTCGAGGTTCCTGGCCTTGGCGACCGCGCGCCACGGATGTTGAGCCGCCAAGCCCTTGCGGGTGTGATTGAACCCCGCGTCGAGGAAATCTTTTCGTTGGTTCAACAGGTGATTCGTGACTCTGGGTTCGAGGAAGTCCTGTCGTCAGGTATCGTCCTGGCCGGTGGGAGCGCGGTGATGCCCGGGATGATCGAGCTGGGCGAGGACATTTTCCTGAAGCCCGTTCGCCGCGGCGTTCCGACCCACGCGAGTGCGTTGTCGGACATCGTTGCTCACCCCCGCGCGGCGACAGTGATGGGATTGCTAGAGGAAGCGCGACTGGCACGTCTGCGCGGGCAAACGGTCGCCCAAAAGGCGAGCTCCATGCAGTCGGCATTCAGCCGCCTGAAAGACTGGTTTATGGGGGTGTTTTGATGCACAAACTGTTTAACCCAAGTCTGCGTGGCGGTGCCCGCATGCGGCCACTCGGCTTCAAGTCAACACCGCCGTATCAGGGGCTTGATCCCGGTTCAGATTTTTCAACCGAACGAAGGCGATGGCGACCGTGATGGTTGATCAAGCCCAAACCGTTTTTATTTTTTTAGATTTTCCTAGGAGTTTTATATGACCATCGACATGATTGAAGTTGAAGAGTTCAACCAAGGCACGCGTATCAAAGTCATCGGCGTTGGCGGTGGCGGCGGTAACGCGGTTGCGCATATGATCGCCTCTGGCGTGAATGGTGTGGAGTTCGTTTGCGCCAACACCGACGCGCAGGCTCTGAACCAGAGTGCGTCACACAAGTTGATTCAACTCGGTGCAACCGGCTTAGGCGCAGGCAGCAAGCCGGAAAAAGGCCGTGAAGCCGCAGAGATGGCCATTGAAGAAATTCGCGAAGCCATTGCCGACTCACACATGCTCTTCATCACTGCAGGTATGGGGGGTGGCACGGGCACAGGTGCCGCGCCAGTCATCGCCCGCATTGCAAAGGAAATGGGCGTGTTGACGGTGGGCGTCGTGACCAAACCTTTTGACTTCGAAGGTCAAAAGCGAATGTCAAACGCGGACAGTGGCTTGACCGAATTGGAGGCCAACGTCGACTCACTGATTGTTGTGCTGAATGACAAGTTGCTGGAGGTCTATGGCGATGACATCACACAAGAAGAGGCCTTCGGCCACGCAAACGATGTCTTGAAAAACGCCGTGGGCGGTATCGCTGAAATCATCAATGTGCCCGGCCACGTGAACGTTGACTTTGAGGACGTGCGAACCGTGATGGGCGAGCCCGGCAAAGCCATGATGGGAACGGCCTCTGCAAGTGGTCCCGATCGTGCGCGATTGGCTGCTGAGCAGGCGGTTGCATGCCCATTGTTGGAGGGCATTGACCTCTCTGGCGCTCGTGGCGTGCTGGTTCTGATCAGTGCCGCCAAGGGCTCTTTGAAGTTGAAAGAGTCAAGCCTGGCAATGGAGACCATCCGCGCATACGCATCACCCGATGCCCATGTGATTTACGGCACCGCATATGACGACAGCCTGGGCGAAGAAATTCGGGTCACGGTTGTGGCAACCGGTTTGGCGCGTGCGGCAAGCCGCCGTCAAAGCCCACCACTTAAGGTACTGCGCACCGGTACCGATAACATGCCGATCAGTGCCAATGGCGCAGAGGGCAACGCCGTCGACCAAGGTACCTATGCCGGTTTGCCAACGAATGCGCCTCGCGTGTGGCACAACGTGCGCACGCAAGCCAGCGAGCGCGTCAATGCCTTGTCCTCGGGCGGCATGGAGGATTTTGAAATCCCAGCCTTCCTACGAAAACAAGCGGACTGAGGCAAGGGTATTGGCTGCTCGATAAAATACCGACATGTTGCAGCAACGAACGCTAAAGTCACTGACGCGAGCCACGGGTGTTGGCTTGCACAGTGGCGCGCGTGTCGAGTTGACCTTGCGCCCAGCGCAGGTGGACACGGGTATCGTGTTTCGCCGGGTCGACCTGCCGCAACCTGTCGATATCCCTGTCAGCGCTGAATCCGTAACCGATACCCGCTTGGCGTCGACCATTTCGAAGGATGGCGCCAAGGTGTTAACGGTCGAACACCTCATGTCCGCATTGGCGGGCTTAGGAATCGACAATTGCTTTGTCGATATCTCCGCAGAAGAGGTGCCGATTTTGGATGGTTCCTCGGCGTCGTTTGTCTACTTGCTTCAAAGTGCGGGTGTCGTTTTGCAGCCCGCACCGAAAAAGTTTTTTCGAGTCTTGAAGCCAGTCGAGGTACGTGAGGGCGAGGGACGCACGTTAAAGTGGGCGCGACTTGAGCCCTACCACGGTTACAAATTGAGTTTTGAGATCGAGTTTTCGCACCCTGCGGTGAATGCCACAGGCCAGAGCGTGACGTTTGATATCGGAACCCACGAGTACGCGCGTGAGATCGCAAGGGCACGTACCTTTGGTTTCACGCGAGACGTTGAGACGATGCGAGCCAGTGGCCTTGCGCTCGGTGGTGGACTGGATAACGCAATCGTGATGGATGACGTCAAGGTTTTGAATGCCGATGGCCTGCGATTCAACGATGAGTTTGTGAAGCACAAAATTTTGGATGCCATGGGCGACTTGTACCTGCTGGGCAAGCCTCTTCTGGCCAGTTACACGGCATACCGATCTGGCCATGCCATGAATAACCAGCTTCTGCGCGCACTCCTTTCGCAGCCAGATGCCTACGAGATCGTCTCATTCAGCGATGCCGCTCACGCGCCCGCTGGCTTCACAAAACCGGTCTTCGCATGGTGATTGGGGTTCCCTACCGATGTTGATTGCTCGCCTCTTGGTGTTTGGTTCGCTGGGGCTCGCGCTCTTGGCGCTGCTGGCCTACATGATCACAGGTGACTTGCGTTACCGCCGTTTCGGCGTCATTTTGCTGAAGTGGACCATCCTGGCTGGCGTTGGCTTCTTCGTCGTTTTGATTGGCATGAATATTTGGGACGCCGCGTAGCGGCGAGAGCCGTTCAGTAATGTCGGCCGTCCTTAAACGCGGCGCTTTTACGCGCTTGGGTGACCGTCACACGGTTGAGCGCTGCTGTTGTTTTCGCCACTTGCGCATGCATGATTGCAAGCCCCAAAGCGTCGGCAGCGTCAGGGCCAGGCAGGCCGGGCAAGCTTAGCAGCCGCATCACCATCTCCTGAACCTGCGATTTAGCCGCCTTGCCGTACCCGACAATCGATTTCTTCATCTGCAGGGCGGTGTATTCGCTGACGGGTAGGTCGCGCGATACCAGTGCGGTGAGGCAGGCGCCACGGGCTTGTCCGAGCATCAGTGTGGCTTGTGGGTTGACGTTTACAAAGACAATCTCAACAGACGCGACGGTGGGTTGGTAGGTGTCAACCACCTCATTGATGCCATCAAACAAGATCTTCAGTCGGGCGGGTAGCAGTTGGCTCGCAGCCCCCGTTTTGATTGTTCCACTGGCAACATAGCCCAGCGCGTGCCCATTCACATCGATGACGCCGAATCCTGTGCACTGTAGCCCCGGATCAATACCTAAAATTCGCATCACCCGCGACCTCCCGGATTTGTTTGGCGTTTTGGCAGACGCACCATCTGCATGCGGGCCTCAATGGTGTTGGTGCGCTGTGAGAGATAGCCGGAGTTGGGTCTATCCTCGTAAAAGCGGGGGTTTGGCAGCATGACCGCCAGCTTGGCTGCCTCGCGCGCGCTCAGCTTTGCGGCGGACTTTCCAAAATAATGACGGCTTGCTGCCTCCGCACCAAAGACGCCTTCGCCCCACTCGACACTGTTCAGGTAGATCGTCAGGATCCGGTGCTTAGACAAAAAGGTTTCGAGGGCGAAAGTGAGCACCAACTCTTGCCCTTTTCTCAAAAGGGTGCGCTCACCCGATAGCAATAAATTTTTTGCCAGTTGTTGCGTAATGGTAGAGCCGCCAACGACCTTGGCCGATTTGTTGCCCTGTTTCTTTTTATTGGCGGAGGCCCTTGCCTCTGCCCGTGCTTGCGCACGGCTGTTCCGTTCCCAAGCGGTTTGGATGGCATCCCAATCCACACCACCGTGCTCAAAGAACTGGTCATCTTCAGAGGCGATAACGGCGCGTCTGAGTTGGTCACTGATGGCCGTTTCATCGACCCATTTTTGCTTCCAGCCAAATGGCAGACCTTGTGACTCAATGACCCTGAGGGCTTGCGTGCGTTGCAGGCTGGTTGACGTCGGATCGACAACCGCCATGGTTGCAATGCGCGCAACCGCCAACAACTGAAGACCCAAAAAGGCGATCAG
>JALQVQ010000118.1 GCA_023260315.1 Burkholderiaceae bacterium | reverse complement strand
AGCGCGACAGCGTAGGTCCATTGACGCGATGCTTCGCTTTCGAGATTGAGCTGAAATGCCGACAATGCCGCACGAATATTGGGGTCCATGCCCACGCGCTTCAAATCCGCTTTGCTGGGCTTAAGACGCTTGTCGGCGATGCTTATTTTTTGTCCCAGCGTATCGCGGGCCAGTAGGCCGTAGTAGTCGTCGCCTTTGGCGATACGGCTGAGGATACCGCGCGCTTGCGCGATCGCATCTGCGTTTTGCGTTGCCAGGTGAGCGCGTGCCAACCAGTACTGCCAAACGCTCTCGCTTTGTTGGTCGGCTTGCATGCTTTGAACGGTCGCACTCACCACTGACCAGTCTTGTTGTCGCAGTGCCGCTCTGACCTTCCAAGCTCTTTGTCGGTCGGTGAGGTAACGGTTATCAATGCGTGCGAAAAGTGCGTGCGCGTTTGGCTCTGATCGTCGGGCAGCCAAGGTCGCGATCGTTGCCTCGACCTGTTGCTGTTGCGTGGCGTCAAGGGTTGGCATCCAGCGTTCGAGCGACGGTGTGAGGTAGCGGTTATCGTTCACCGCCATTCGAATCAATGCCAGCGCAATCCAGTCGCTTGACGGCGCTTGCTGGCCGTATCGTTCAAGCCATAAATAGGGTTGTCCAAAAAGTGTTTTACCCGCTGGCTCCGCAGCGGTATCAATGAGAGTCAGCGCACCAAGCATGGTGGAGCGACTGTCGTTCTCGGCGCCTTGACGCGCACGCGCCCAAATGAGATCAGCGCTGATCTGCTGATCTGCCGCCAGATCGCTGACCGCCTGCTGGCAGCGGCGATAACCTGGCGCCTCTTGGAACCATAACGCGATGATTGCCGCCGCATCGACGGTCTGCGGCTGTCCGAGCTTTCGCTGCGCGCGCCACATGCCGCACGTGATCTGATCATCGTCACGCATGCGGTAACCGTTGTGTGCGTCGATCAAGGCCGGCCACGCCTGTCGGTCAATCAGCAGCAGCATCCAATCGTTGCGCAACCGGTCTTCCCAGTAGGTGCCCTGCCAGCGTTTGAAGAAAGCGTTGACCGCTTGAGGGGTGGCGTTTTCGAGGTTTGCTTTGAGTGTCCAATAAGCGCCCAGTGATTCGAGTGGGTGCCCAGTTAATGTGGGTAACAATGCCGTTAAGCGTGCGGTCTGATTGCGGGCGTAGGCGGCTTGCATGGCCAGCAGATTTTTGTCGCCAACATTGCTTTTACTGGCTGCCCATGACGCAAGAGGGCTCGCAAGGGTTAGCATGCTAAGCAGGACGCTCAGGCCAATACTGCGCCACAGGTGCTTTGACCCGTTGCGTTGTGACTCGCGTGTGTGCGTTGTGAAGGACATGAATCGATTATGGATACAAGTAACGACAATTCTCCGAAAAAATCGGCGCTCACGTCGAATGCAGAAAAATCATCCTGGCGTCGCCATTTGGTCGATCAGCGGTTAACCATGAGCGACCATGAGGGACGATCGGACTGGTTGCAAAGGGTCTTGCGCGTTTGGTTGGTCGAGCGCGCCGATACCGTGATCGGTGCTTACTGGCCAATCAAGGGTGAATTCGACGTACTGCCCGCGCTGTTTCGGTGGCAAGAAGCTGGGCGAGAAGGGGATGCTGTCGAGGCGCCGATTCAGCGTCGGATCGGCTTGCCCGTCATGAACAAGACCGACAAAACTTTGCAGTTTCATGCTTGGTACCCGGGTTGCCCCATGGAGCCTGATGCCTATGGCATTCCGAAACCCAAGGGCACAGAGGTTTTGGTGCCCACTTTGTTATTCATTCCTTGCGTTGGTTATGGTCCAGGGGGCTATCGGCTGGGGTACGGCGGCGGTTTTTATGACCGCACCTTGGCAGCACTCACCCCACGGCCCTTTACCGTTGGCCTTGGGTTTGCCAATGCCTTCTTGCCTGACTTAGAGCCAGAGCCGCATGACATTCCGTTGGATGCCATCTTGAATGAAAATGGGGTGGTTTGGCCTACCGTGATGCCGAGCCTTGGGTCACGTGATTAATTATTTTTTGGAGTTTTGAGTATGAGTAAGGCGTTTGCGAGTCAAGCCGACTTAACCGCTAAGAAAGTTACTTTTGAGCAACTCTCGCCCCATTGTTGGGCCTATACCGCCGAGGGAGATCCCAACAGCGGCGTGATCATCGGTGACGATGCCATCATGGTTTGCGACACCACCGCGACGCCACTGATGGCGCAGGATCTAATCGCGAAAATCCGAACGGTCAGCGACAAGCCCATTAAGTACGTTTTGTTGACGCACTACCACGCGGTCCGCGTTTTGGGCGCGAGTGCTTACAAGGCGGAAGGTGCCACAGAGGTGATTGCGAGCCAAGGCACGTTAGAGCTGATCCAAGAGCGCGGTGCGCAAGACATGCAAAGCGAGATGGAGCGGTTTCCCCGACTCTTCGAGGGTGCAGACTCTGTCCCTGGGCTGACATGGCCGACCTTGGTGATTGGTGGGGGCAACCCCGTCGCAGGGGAGGTCCCCGGCAAAATCACCTTGGATTTAGGCGGCGTTCAGGTTCAGGTTTGGCACCCAGGTCCCGGACACACCAAAGGCGACACCATTGCTTGGGTTGAGGCTGAGGGGGTGTTGTACAGCGGGGACTTGGTTGAATACGAGGCGGGTGTTTATACCGGTGATGCCCAACTCGCTGAGTGGCCAGCAACCTTAGAGGTCTTGCGCCAATTGAATGCGCGCGCCTTGGTTCCCGGGCGTGGCGAAGCCATGAAAGGTGTGGACGGGGTGAACAAGGCCTTGGACTACACCAAGCGCTGGGTTGAAACCCTTTACCGTTGTGGTCAAGAGGCGGCGGCTCAGGGTCTTGACTTGAAGGCAGCAATGGCACATACCCGTCAGGCGATGGATCCAATTTTTGGCCATGTTTTCATTTATGAGCATTGCTTACCTTTCGATGTCACCCGTGCATTTGATGAAGCCCAAGGCATTAAACATCCCCGTATTTGGACGGCGGAGCGAGATAAAGAAATGTGGGCGGCCTTGCAAGCTTAAAGGCAAGGTCTAAAAATAAGAGTGAGTACTCACATTTAAAAATAGTCTGTTAAATCAGATAAAAAGCCTTTCCGCCCGATCCAGGTGGGAAGGCTTTTTTGTTGGCAGGTGCTTCGAGTCGATTTCGAAAATAAAAAAAGTACTGTACATAAACGCAGTACTCAGGGGATACTTCGTTCCCCTTTTTGGTTTTCGAGTTGATCATGTTGTCCCCTGTTTCGAGGTTGGTAGACCCGTCTATCTGCACCCCATTCGTACCGCCGTTACGCCCTCCCGCCCTGCCCACAGGCCTCGGGGCGTTGGACGCCTGTTTGCCGGGTAGGGGGTGGCCGCAAGGTGGGTTGATCGAGCTGATTCAAGGCCGTCGCACCCAGCGTTTATCCAAGCAAGCGGTGTGGCCGCTGTTGTTGCCTGCCTTGCGGCAACTTCAAAGTAATGATCAAACGGGTGGGGGGGCTGCCAATGGCTGGGTGGCTTGGGTGGGGGATGTTGGCTTATCGCCGTTTGCCCCTAGTTTGGCCCAGCAGGGTCTTGATATGCAGCGCTTCATTTGGGTCGCACCAAAGGCTCACGCCATGATGGATGCCGCCTGGGCGGCCGAACAATTATTGCGTTGTGCTGCTGTGCGTGCAGTGGTGTTGCACGGTATGCCGCCCACCCCGCAAACAACAGCGGCGCTAAGGCGATTGCACTATAGCGCGCAAGCCAATGACACCTGTCTGTGGGTCATTCGTCCGCCAGAAGCCGCACAACAAACATCGCCTGCCGTGCTGCGTTTGCAATGGTGTGATGCTGACGATGCGGGGCTACCAGTGGGTTTGCGTGTGTTGAAATCGGCAGGCCCCCCCACGGCACAACAAGTGACGGTGCCTCAAGCGAACCCCGCGCTCCAGCAAGCCTTGCAAGCGGCGCAAGCGATGCGACGTTGGCGACGAGAGCAAGAGACGTTTGAAACATCAGCCCGACAACGGGAGCGTAACAATGCAGTGGTTGGCCAGCAATCCAGCGCACTGGCTGCGTGACGCCCTTGGCGATCTGCCGTGGCAGGAGCAGCACCCGCTATGGCAGGCGTTGGTGCCACGTTTCGCTGCCTATTCGCCACACCTTTACCGCTTCTTGGAGGACGACGGATTTTGGCTCCTCGACTTGCGCAGCGTGAGCCGTCTGTGGCGTGGTGACCTTTTAAAGTTGGCTGTGCAGTTGGAGCGCGACTGTTTGGCATGGGCGCCAGCATCGGTTACGACCCCCCTGATATTGGGTCTGGGCAAAAGCCCTTGGCAGGCGGCGGCACGGGTTCAGTGCGCGTTGCATTTGGCGCCGTCACCCGGTGGTGTTTGGTCCCGTCCCGATATTGATCTGTTGCCGCTGAAGGCTTTACCGCCCTTACGAAAAGCCCTCAAGCCTTTGGCCGCGATGGGTATTCACCGTTGGGGTGAGCTTAAAGCTGTGCCGCGTGCGGGCGTGATGCGCCGATGGGGACGAGTGGCGATCGATGTACTTGACCAAGCATATGGGGTCGTCGAAACGCCGTTGAAAACCATCACTGTCCCTGACACATTTGTCACCCATACCGATTTGGCTGAGCCTGTCAGCGACTTGGCTGCGTTGTGTGATGTGGCGGCTCAAATGATTGAGCAAATGTGTACCTGGTTAAACGTCAGGCAGCAGGTTGCCACAGCGATCGAGTGGCGTTGGTGCAGTGAAAAGCGCCAGAATGCCCAATACGCTGACGAGCCGACTGAAACGCAATTGTTGTTGCGTGCCAGTGATGCCCACGCGGATTCATCGGTCTGGTGGCGCTTGACACAAACCCATTGGCAGCAAAAAACATTGGCGCAGCCCGCCATTGCTTTGTTTCTCACAGCCATTGAGACACATGCCCAAACGGATAGCACAGCAGGGCTTTGGCAAGCCATGCGCGGCCAGTCTGATGAAACCTTGGGATCGTGCTTGGATCGTTTGCAAGGTCGCCTAGGTGTGGATGCGGTTCGCAAAGTGGTTTTGCAAGATGCGATTGCCCCTGAATCCCAACAGGTCTGGACGGCATACGACCCCAGTGCGGCACGCACACAGGTCCGCACGATACCCAAGTGCGGGCTCACCCCCGTAGCTGTTGATCCCCGCCAAGTCACCTATCAAGGGCATATCGCACGCACAGCGGACGTTCACTTGTTAAGACCGCCTTGGCTATTGCCGTCGCCGCAACGGTTGGTCGTGAAGGATGAGCGCCCTGTTTTTGGTACCCCATTGCGATTGCTGATGGGGCCTGAGCGAATCGAGTTGGTGGGCTGGTCCATGGGGGCGCAGCAGTTACCCATCGCCCGTGATTATTACGTGGCTTGGAGTTCAGCCATTGGCTTGGTCTGGGTCTACAAGATGCAGGAAAAGTCGCCTGACAGCGGTGCATACGCGGTGCGCTGGTATTTGCATGGTTTGTATGGCTAGCTCAGAATCAACGCCACCACCGCCCTATGCCGAACTGATGGCATTGAGCCACTTTAGCTTTCAAGTGGGCGCATCGTCACCAGAGGAACTGGTGAGTCGCGCGAGTCAGTTGGGCTACAGTGCACTGGCATTAACGGATGTTTGTTCGGTCGCTGGAGTTGTGCGCGCACATGTCCAAGCCAAACAGTTGGGTTTGGCGTTTTTGCCAGGGGCCTCTTTTGTTTGGCCTGATGGATGGCGCTTGGTTGCATTGCCGCAAAACATGGCGGGTTGGTCTGCTTTGTGCCGGCTCATTACACAGGCTCGAACCGGTACGATTCAAGCCGAATCGCAGGTCGTTACCGATGATGATGAGCGGGTTGAAAAAGGGTTGGTGCGCATGCCCCCATGGCCCAAAGTTGCCGATCAATTGAGGCACTGCGCCTTGGTGTTGATACCACCGCGGGTGCCAGTTGGGACCTCAGCAGAGACTTTAAAAGCCATTGGTGAGCGGCTTTTGGCATGGCGATCAAAAGTCGATTCGTCTCAGCCATTGGCCCTTTGGATCGGTGCGGTTTTTCAGCAGCAAGCCGATGACGACTGGTGGCAACAACAATTGAAAGAGTGGGAAGTCACCACGCAATTACCCGTTGTGTGCGTCGGCGATGTGCGTATGCACGTCAGGGCTAAAAAGCCGCTTTTGGACGTTGTAACCGCCATTGGTTTGGGGCGTCCGTTGCGTGCCTGCGGCGGCGCTTTGGTGGGCAACGCCCAAATGCATTTGAGGCGACGTTGGCACCTGGCTCGATGGGTCCCCGCCCTTTGGATGACCCGCACTGCGGTGCTGGCGCAGTCGTGCCAGTTTTCTCTTGATGACATCAAGTATCGTTACCCGACCGAGTCGGTGTCGCCAGGCGAAACGCCAGCCCAAACCCTGGCTCGTTTAACGCAGGAAGGCTTGCGTACGCGTTACCCCATCGGCGTACCCGAGCGCGTACAAGCTCAAATTACCCACGAATTGCATCTGATCAATGACCTGTCGTACGAGATGTATTTTTTGACCGTTCACGACTTGGTCAGATTTGCGCGCACGCGCGGTATCTTGTGTCAAGGCCGTGGGTCGGCGGCGAACTCGGCGGTTTGTTATGCGCTGGGCATCACAGAGGTAGATCCTGCCAAAAGTACTTTGTTGTTCGAGCGTTTCATCAGTCGTACACGCAAAGAACCCCCGGATATTGATGTTGACTTTGAGCACCAACGCCGAGAGGAGGTGATTCAGTACATCTATAAAAAATATGGACGTGACCGCGCAGCGATTACCGCCACTGTCATGACCTACCGACCCCGCAGTGCCTTGCGCGACGTGGGGAAGGCGTTGGCCATTGACGACAGGCTGATCCAAGCGTTTTGCAAAGCACACCCAGGGCTGTTTTCACGCACGATTCAAAAGGCGGCATTAGACGATGTGCTGGCACGTATCCCAATGGTGGCCGAGTCTCCTGAGCAATATGCGCAATGGCTGCTGTGGCTTGATCTGGCGACCCAGTTGATGGGCGCACCAAGGCAACTGGGCCAGCACTCTGGGGGCTTCGTTTTGACACAAGGCCGCCTAACCGATCTCGTTCCGATTGAAAACGCTCGCATGCCCGCGCGCAGTTTGATTCAGTGGGATAAAGATGATTTAGACGCTGTCGGGCTCCTGAAGGTTGACGTCTTAGCACTTGGCATGTTGAGCGCGATTCAACGGTGTTTAAAACTGGTGGGCGCTCGGCGTGGGTTGCCTGGGCCCTTGCCCATACAGGCCATTCCGGCGGAGGATGCAGCCACTTACGACATGCTGTGTCAGGCAGACAGCGTGGGGGTTTTTCAAGTCGAGAGCCGTGCACAGATGAGCATGTTGCCGCGTCTCAGGCCGCGCTGCTTTTATGACCTCGTGGTGCAAGTGGCGATCGTCCGCCCGGGGCCTATTCAAGGGGGTATGGTCCACCCCTATTTGCGCCGACGCCAGGGGATTGAGCCAGTGACCTATCCGGGGCCCGCCCTGAAGCAGGCGCTGGGTCGAACCTTGGGGGTGCCTATTTTCCAAGAGCAGGTGATGCAAATTGCCATGTTGGCGGCTGGCTTTACTGCGGAGGAAGCGGATCAGCTGCGACGATCAATGGCCGCATGGAAGCGCAAAGGTGGTGTTGAAAAGTTCTATGAGCGTATCGTCTCAGGCATGGTCGCCCATGGTTACAACGTGGCTTTTGCAGACCAGATATTTCAACAAATACAGGGCTTTGGGGAGTACGGTTTTCCTGAAAGCCACGCGGCCAGCTTTGCGTTGCTGGTGTACGTCAGTGCTTGGTTGAAGCGCCACGAACCGGCTTGTTTTTTAGCGGCCATGCTGAACAGCTTGCCGATGGGTTTTTATGGTCCATCCCAGTTGGTGCAGGATGCCCAACGCCATGGCGTTACGGTTCAAGCTGTTGATGTTTTATACAGTGATTGGGAGAGTACGGTGACGCCATCAGGGGCGGTCCGTCTTGGCTTAAACCGGGTCTCGGGTTTGTCGGAAGCGGGTGGGCAACGGCTGGTCAAGGCGCGTACAGCTGCCCCGTTGGCCTCCGTGGTTGATTTGGCTGAGCGTGCCACATTGAATCAAAACGACATGAATAGCCTTGCCCGAGCCGATGCCTTGCAAGGGTTGGCTGGGCATCGCCGGCTGCAGTGGTGGGCGAGTACTGCGGCTCACGACCGTGTCCCTGTTTTGGGCGGCGCTTTGACATCGGTCTCCACAACCGATGCTGAGGGAGCAACTGAGTGGCTGCCTGCAGCCACGGTGGGCGAGGCGGTGGCACAAGACTACGCGAGTACGCAGTTGAGCCTGCGTGCGCATCCCATTGGCTTGTTGCGCGAGCGTTTGTCAGTTCAGCGCTTGATGCCGGCCGCTGTGCTGCAAACCTATCCGGACCGACGGCTGGCCCGTGCAGCGGGCTTGGTGACGGTTAGACAGCGACCAGGAACAGCGAAAGGGGTTCTGTTTCTGACCCTAGAAGATGAAACAGGCGTTGTGAATGTCGTCGCTTGGAAAAGCTTACAAGCACAGCCTGCCCAGCGTCACGCCTTGATGCATGCGCGGCTGTTAGCGGTTTACGGGGTTTGGCAGCGAGATACAGATGTGCGTACTGGGCAGCAGGGGCCAGTGACCCACTTGGTCGCCAAAAGGGTTGTCGATTTGAGCGATTGGCTTGATGGCCTCACCACTTTTGATGGTGAGGCTTTACGCTATCCCACACACGAGTTCCATTGACCCAGGCTCGCGTGTGATGGGCGCGCTTACAGTCCTGCAGCAGCGCGCAGTGCGGCGGCCTTATCGGTGCGCTCCCAAGTGAAGTCGGGCTCGTCACGACCAAAGTGGCCGTAGGCCGCTGTGCGTTGATAAATCGGGCGCAACAGGTCAAGCATCTGGATGATGCCCTTTGGACGCAGGTCAAAATGTGCGCGCACCAGCAATGCCAATTTGTCATCGGGTATCACACCGGTACCTTCGGTGTAGACCGTGATGTTCATGGGCTCTGCAACGCCAATCGCGTAAGCCACTTGAATTTGGCACTGACGTGCCAAGCCCGCGGCAACGATGTTCTTCGCGACATAGCGTGCAGCGTAGGCAGCTGAGCGGTCAACTTTGGTTGGGTCTTTGCCGCTGAATGCGCCACCGCCGTGTGGGCAAGCCCCACCATAGGTGTCGACAATGATTTTGCGACCCGTTAAACCGCAGTCACCCTGAGGGCCGCCGATGACGAATCGGCCGGTGGGGTTGATCAGGTATTTTGTCTCGGCTGTGATCCAGTCCTTGGGCAATACGGGTTTGATCAATTCCTCGATGATGGCTTCATTGAATGACGCCTTCATCTTTGTTGGGGTCTCGCTTTGGTCGGGGCTGTGCTGCGTTGATAGCACCACGGTATCGATGCTATGCGGCTTGCCGTCCACATAGCGCATCGTGACTTGGCTTTTCGCATCAGGGCGTAAAAAGGGCAAGCGGCCATCTTTGCGAAGCTGTGCCTGACGCTCCACCAACCGATGTGCGTAATAAATCGGTGCGGGCATCAGTTCGGGGGTTTCATCGCAGGCATAACCGAACATCAAACCTTGATCGCCAGCGCCAATGTTGAGGTAGTCATCGCTGGCGCGGTCGACGCCTTGCGCGAGGTTTCGGTTTGGCGTGACGTTTCCTCCGTATTGTCCGACCGTGAGCAATTCGGGACCGCGTTCTCCGACGAGATACGTTTCGCCTGGACGAACATCGCCCCCCGCTTGTCGTTCAGGATAGTTTTGCGATGCGATTTTCCCTATGTTCGCAATGGCTAACGCGTAGATCGTACCCGCGGCAACTGGACCGAAGACGCCAAGTTGCGCGTAAGCTTTTG
>JALQVQ010000104.1 GCA_023260315.1 Burkholderiaceae bacterium | reverse complement strand
GGCCATTCATCGAGGTAAGCCTTCTCGTCCGCTTTAAAGCGCGTGCGATTCTCAGCGCGCATGAGGGACATACAAAATTGATTCAGCCAGTAGCCTTTCCGACTCTGCTCAGCATCAAAAATAATGGTTCCCGGAATATCGAGATAGGGTTTATCAAGCGCCATGGTTTTCCTCCGGCCAGTAAAGCCGCATCGGGTTATCCACCAGCAGCTGTTGACGGGTGGTGGCCTCCGGTGCGATTTGCGCGATGAAATCTACCAACAAGCCATCGTCGGGCATGTGATCTTTCAGGTTTGGATGTGGCCAGTCAGTTCCCCACAGCACGCGGTCAGGGAATCGCTCGATGAGTCTTCGCGCGAAGGGCACCACATCGAGGTAGGTGGGCGATTGCCCATCCAGCGCTTTGGGCCCAGCAACCGAGAGGCGCTCGGGGCAGGTGACCTTGCTCCAGACGTTCGGGTGCGTTGCCATGAACCGCTCGAACAGCGCAAACTCAGGACCGTCAACGGGCTTCGTTACGTCTGGGCGCCCCATGTGGTCGACCACCACGGTTGTCGGCAATGAGGTGAAAAAGTCCCACAGCTCGGGTAAGTCGACCGCCTCGAAGTAGATAACCACGTGCCACCCCAACGGCTTGATGCGGTTGGCGATTTCGATCAATTCTTCTTTTGGGGTGAAGTCAACCAGCCGTTTCACAAAGTTAAAGCGGACACCTCGAACACCGGCGGCATGGAGGTCCTGCAGTGCCTCGTCCGAGATGTCGCGTGTGACGGTGGCGACGCCACGCGCCTTACCGCCAGAGCTCAGCAGCGCGTCAACCATGGCACTGTTGTCTGCGCCATGGCAAGTGGCTTGCACGATGACGTTGCGCGCAAAGCCAAGGTGATCGCGCAGTGCAAACAATTGTGCTTTCGACGCGTCACAGGGCGTGTATTTCCGTTTTTCTGAATACGGAAATGACTCACCTGGACCGAACACATGGCAATGTGCGTCGACTGACCCCGCTGGGAGTTGAAGTTTGGGTTTGCTAGGACCTGTGTACCAATCAAGCCAGCCTTCGGTCTTCGTAAAGCCGCCGCTGGTGGGTTTGTCATTTGTCATTCAGGACTCCGTTAATCGACATAGCGCAAGCCCGCTTTGGCGAGCGGTTCACGCATGTTGTACATGTCAAGTCCGAGCACGCCCGCTGCGAACTTCGCGCGTTTTTCGCCCTCAAAAGACTCGCGCTTTTCCGCAGCATCGGCGGTCTTCTCGGCCCAAGCGGCTGGTACCACGACGACGCCATCATCATCCGCAACGATCACGTCGCCCGGGGTCACCATGGCACCCGCACAAACAATGGGAATATTGACTGAGCCCAACGTTGCCTTGATGGTGCCCTTGGCCGAGATGGCCTTGCTCCAGACAGGAAAGTCCATCGCTTGCAACTCGCGAACGTCACGAACCCCAGCATCAATGATTAAGCCCCTTGCGCCGCGGGCTTTGAATGACGTGGCGAGCAAATCACCAAAGTAGCCATCTGTGCATTCAGCTGTGACGCCAGCGATCACGATGTCACCCGGTTGAATCTGCTCTGCGGCGACGTGGAACATCCAGTTATCACCGGGTTGGAGCAATACGGTGACAGCGGTTCCGCCGATGTGCGCGCCGGAATAAATGGGGCGCATATAGGGCTTCAGCAGCCCCACGCGCCCCATTGCCTCGTGAACAGTGGCACTGCCCAATTTGGCCAGGCGTTCGGTTGCCGCTTTGTCAGCGCGCGCAATGTTGCGTTTTACGATTCCGAGTTCGGTCATGGTGGGCTCCTTCTTATTGGCCTTTGGCTTTCAATCGTTGATCCAGACGAGAGAAGACGCGGCGCGCGTTGCCCTCGAACACCTGGTGGCGTTGGTCCTCAGTGAGGTTAGGCGTCGCCAGCACGTAACGCTTGGTGTCGTCGTAGTAATGGCCCGTTTCAGGGTCAATGCCGCGAACGGCGCCAATCATTTCGCTGGCGAACAAGATGTTGTCAACCGGGATGACCTTGGTCAGTAAGTCAATGCCAGGCTGGTGATAGACGCAGGTGTCGAAGAAGATGTTGTTTAAGAGGTGCTCGCTGAGCAACGGCTTTTTCAGCTCTTGCGCCAAGCCACGGAACCGACCCCAGTGGTAAGGCACGGCGCCACCGCCGTGTGGAATTAGGAACTTCAGTGTCGGGAAGTCCTTGAATAAATCCGACGTCAAGCACTGCATGAATGCGGTTGTGTCAGCGTTGAGGTAATGCGCGCCAGTGGTGTGGAAGCAGCTGTTGCAGCTGGTTGACACATGGATCATGGCGGGGATGTCGTACTCAACCATTTTTTCGTAAATGGGGTACCACGCGCGGTCCGACAATGGTGGCGATGTCCAGTGGCCACCCGAGGGGTCGGGGTTCAGGTTAATGCCGACATTGCCATATTCCTTGACGCATTTCTCCAGCTCGGGGATACAGGTGTCAATGGCCACGCCAGGGGACTGTGGCAGCATGGCCGCGGGCACGAAATTGTCTGGGAAGAGTTGGCTGACGCGGTAGCAGAGTTCGTTGCAGATCGCTGCCCAGGTGCTGGATACCTCAAAGTCCCCGATGTGGTGGGCCATGAAGCTGGCGCGTGGGCTGAAGATGGTGATATCGCTACCGCGCTCACGCATCTTTGCCAATTGGTTGGTCTCGATCGACTCACGCAAATCGTCATCACTGATTTTTAGCTCGCTGACCGTGGGGCGATTCGCCGGATCGTGGATCGCAGCA
>JALQVQ010000048.1 GCA_023260315.1 Burkholderiaceae bacterium | reverse complement strand
CAATGGCTACTACACAGGGACAACTTAATAAGTTATTGCAAGACTTTGATGCAGGTAACCCACCTCCTTGGGCAGCAGCAGGAATGAGAGCTGCTAATGCTGTACTGAACCAAAGAGGATTAGGTGCTTCAAGTATAGCAGGGCAAGCTATTATACAAGCACAGATGGAAGCTGCACTTCCTATTGCACAATCAGATGCACAAACAGTATTTAATTTAGGAATACAAAATCTTAGTAATAGACAACAACGTGCAGGGCGTCACTGACTTGGGTCCTAACCCCGATTCATTGCCCGGCTACTACGGTTTGGCTGAGGGCTCATGGAAGCACTTCTGCCGCGTGTGGAATGTTGACTTCGACAGCATGAAGGCGCGCTTCGCTGACAAGATGATGGAAGCCAAGGGCACCACCGTCTCTCGTTGGGTTGACGCCGTTCTCGAAAACAAAGAAAACATCGCCCAAGCAAACCCCGTTAAGGGCTTGTTCTTCTGGGGCCATGCACCCAACTCACAAACCCGTGGTTTGGACATGAAGCGCGCCATGGACGCGTTGGACCTGTTGGTGGTGGTTGACCCGTATCCAACGGCAACGGCTGCAATGGCTGCAATGCAGACCGAAGGCGCCGTCAACCCCAACCGTGCGGTTTACCTGCTACCCGCTTCAACGCAATTTGAGTGCTCAGGCTCAGTCACCGCATCGAACCGTTCGGTCCAGTGGCGCGAGAAGGTCATTGATCCCTTGTTTGAGTCATTGCCTGACCACGTGATCATGCAAGCACTGGCTGACAAACTGGGCTTCGGCGACGAGCTGTCAAAGAACTTCAAGATGCTCGAAACCAAGTTCGCTGGCAAAACATGGCGCGAACCACAAATCGAATCCATCCTGGAAGAGATCAACAAAGGTCTGTGGACCATTGGTTACACCGGCCAGAGCCCTGACCGCCTCAAAGCGCACATGCGTAACATGCACTTGTTTGATGTTCGCACCCTGCGTGCAACGGCTGGCAAGGACAAGGAAACTGGCTACGACATCACTGGCGACTACTTTGGCTTGCCATGGCCATGTTGGGGCAACCCCGAGCTGAAGCACCCTGGCTCACCCAACCTGTACCAGCCTTCACGCCACGTGATGGACGGCGGAAGCCCCTTCCGCGCCCGCTTTGGCGTCGAGAAAGACGGCGAAAGCTTGTTGGCTGCAGACGGCTCAAGCACGCCAGGTGCCGACATTCAGATGGGTTACCCAGAGTTTGACCACACCATCCTCAAGAAATTGGGCTGGTGGGACGAGCTGACAGCCGCCGAGAAAGAAGCGGCTGAAGGTAAAAACTGGAAGACAGACCTCTCAGGTGGTATGGTCCGCGTCATCATGAAGAACCACGGTTGCCACCCCTACGGCAACGCCCGTGCCCGCACGATCGTTTGGAACTTCCCTGACCCAATTCCTGTCCACCGCGAGCCGTTGTATGGCACCCGCCCAGACTTGGTTGCGAAGTACCCCACCTACGAGGACTTCAAGAGCCACTGGCGTCTGCCGACCCTGTACAAATCAGTGCAGGACAAGAACATCGCGGATGGCGTGGCGAAGGAGTTCCCACTGGTCATGACCTCAGGTCGCTTGGTCGAATACGAAGGTGGTGGCGAGGAAACCCGCTCCAACAAGTGGCTGGCCGAGTTGCAACAAGAAAACTTCGTCGAGATTCACCCCTCGGCAGCGGCTGCTCGCGGCTTGCGCAACGGCGAAACCGTGTGGCTGACAACGCCAACGGGTGCCAAGTTGAAGTTGCAGACCATGGTCACAAATCGCGTGCCAAAAGACACGGTATTCGTACCGTTCCACTTCTCTGGCTGGTGGCAAGGTAAGGACATTGTTGACTCGTACCCAGAAGGTACGGCTCCCATTGTCCGCGGCGAAGCCGTCAACACCGCAACCACCTACGGTTACGACTCGGTCACGATGATGCAAGAGACCAAGACGACCGTTTGTCAGATCATGAAAGCATAAGCTCAGGAGCACCCAGTAATGGCACAAATGAAATTCATCTGCGATACCGAACGGTGTATCGAATGTAACGGTTGCGTCACAGCCTGTAAGGCTGAGCATGACGTGCCATGGGGCGTCAACCGACGCCGCGTGGTCACCATCAATGACGGTGAGGTGGGCGCTGAAAAATCCATTTCAGTGGCGTGCATGCACTGTGCTGACGCGCCGTGTATGGCGGTTTGCCCTGTCCAATGCTTCTACAAAACTGACGAAGGCGTCGTGCTGCACGACAAAGACGTCTGTATTGGCTGCGGCTACTGCTCTTACGCCTGCCCCTTCGGCGCTCCCCAGTTCCCTCAGTCGTCAACCTTTGGTATGCGCGGCAAGATGGACAAGTGCACGTTCTGTGCGGGCGGCCCTGAAGAAAACGGCTCACAAGCGGAATACGAAAAATATGGCCGTAACCGCCTGTCAGAAGGCAAACTGCCTGCCTGTGCAGAAATGTGCTCAACCAAAGCGCTCTTGGGCGGTGATGGTGACGTCATTTCCGACATTTTCCGTAACCGCGTGACCATGCGTCAGGCGAACGGTAAAGAGGCCGGCGCAAACTTGTTTGGTTGGGGCACCGCTTACGGCGGCAAGCCTGCTGCGTAATAAAAGGAGCCGATTATGAAACTCATCACATTGGCAATCGCAGCGGCAGCGCTCGTGGTGGCAGGTTGCTCGCAGCAAGCCACCGGCGCGAAGGCCGACCAAGCATCCTCCGCCACAGCCAACAACAATTACGTTGATGGCAGCAGCGGCTGGACGTCTGGTGACAAGGCAAGCTGGGACAAAGCACTCAAGAACCGCGCACAGGGTCAAAACGACTATGTAAGGTCTAAATCACTATGACGGTAGCAAACATGACCGCATGGGTGCGCGCGGTTTTGCTCGGAGTCTTGCTTGGTTTGGGCACCATTGGTGCCCACGCCGCAGACAACGATGCAGCAGCGCAAGTGGCGCGGGAAGCCACGCAACCCAGTAACAACGCACCGGTATGGCGCGCTGTTAATGAACCAACGGAACATTACAGCGCAATCAAGACGCCCGAGGCGGGGGTCCTGATTCAAACCAGTGGTCAAGAATGGCGTCTCGTCCGTAACGGTGTCATCACCGTTTATGGCGGTTGGCTGCTGTCGTTGGCACTGGCGGGCGTCGCCATGTTCTTTGCCATCCGTGGCCCGATCAAGCTGAAAGAGGCTAAATCAGGCAAGTTGGTAAAGCGCTTCACATTGGTCGAACGTTACTCTCACTGGGCTGTCGCCATTACCTTCATTGCGCTGGCGATCACGGGTATCTTCATCATGTGGGGCCGCTACTTCTTGCTGCCTGTCATTGGTGGTTCACTTTACGGCCCCCTGTTGTTTGTGTTCAAAAACATTCACAACTTGGTTGGTCCGCTGTTCACCATCTCATTGGTCGTGATGTTCTTGGTTTACGTCCGAGACAACATGCCTACGGGTGATGACATCAAGTGGCTGCTGAGTGGCGGTAAGCGGGCTGCACACCGTTTCAATGGCGGCGAGAAGCTCTGGTTCTGGGCGGGTGTGACGTTCTTGGGGATCGTGGTGTCGTGGACTGGATGGGTCTTGAACTCAACCATTCCCGGCATCGATTACTTCACCCGTGACACCATGCAGCTCGCCAACATCGTGCACGGTGTGGCGGCGACCCTGTTCGTATTGATGTCCATCGGACACATCTATATCGGCTCCATCGGTACCGAGGGCGCATACGACGGTATGTCCTCTGGCTACGTGGATGAGAGCTGGGCCAAAGAGCATCACAGCCTCTGGTTGGACGATGTGAACGCCGGTGGCGATCACCGCGGGAAGCGCAGCGCAAGCTGACTGTCTGTAACCGACAAACAAAAAGGCGACCTTTGGGTCGCTTTTTTGTTGTCTGAAAGACGATTTTTCTGGATCTTAATATGAATACTTAAGATTTATTTATTTCGAGCTCGGTGATAAATTCATGGTTTTCAACCTCCGAGAAAACCATGAAACCATTGCATCGCCTCGCTATTGCCAGCGCCCTGCTGACCACCGCCGTCCTCGCCCATGCGGTCACGCCAAGCGTGTTTTTTGAGTCACCGCTTGAAAACCAAACGGTCAAAAGTCCGGTCAAGCTTGTGTTCGGCCTAACAGGGAAAAAAATTGGCCCCGTCGGTAACATGAGCCCAGAGTTGGGACATCACCACATCATCATCAACGGCGGCGCGATCCCAACAGGGCAACTCGTACCCGCTGACGCCCAACACATTCACTTCGGCAAAGGGCAAACCGAAACCTCACTGGATCTCACACCCGGCGACTATCACCTGACACTGCAATTCGCCAACGGCGCCCACCAGTCTTATGGCCCTGAAATGAGCAAGACGATCAGGATCACCGTCGCGAAGCCCTAATCCATCAACTGCCGCAGGCCTTCCCCTGCTGCTCCGGCGGCATGGGGTCGTCGCGACCGCGCCCCGCAGCAGACAGACGGGCCTCGTACGCCTCCCACAATTCAGCCTGCGTTTTCCCCATTTGATAGAGGTAGTCCCAACTGAACAGACCGCTGTCGTGTCCGTCACTAAAGGTCGGTTGGATCGCATAGTTACCCACCGGTTGAACGCTCACAATGGTGACGTTACGCTTGCCACTTTGTAGCACCTCCTGCCCGGGTCCATGGCCACGAACCTCCGCCGACGGCGAGTACACCCGCATCAATTCAATGGGGATATCGAAGGCTTCACCATTGGCATAGGACAGCGCCAGCACGCGACTGGCCTGGTGAATGACTAAATTCTCTGGAACCATCTTGACCTCTTCACTCATCAGTTAACAACACGCCAAGCGCCTTCAGATCGCGTGCGGCTTGGGCTGCATCTTTAAAGACAACACCGCCGCACCAACCCAAGGCGGTTGCGACGCCGATGTTCTCTTCCAAGTCATCGACAAAAATCAACCGCTCCGCGGGACGGCCCGCCCGCTCCACGGCACGGTGGTAGATATTGGGATCAGGCTTGCTGATTCCAACATCGCCTGAAAAAACACCAGCCTCGAAGTAGCTCAGAAACGCATGTCGCGCCTCGAGCTCGCGTGCATACGGTGCAGGCATGTTTGACAAAAAATACAACGGTACGCCGCCATCGTGCAAACGTCCCAACAGCTCAACGGTGTCCGCCTTCGGCGTTAAGTGGTCGGGAATGGCATCAATCAGGTGACGAACCTCGGCAACCGCCAAGCCGGTACGACCCGCAATTTGTTCCGCCAATGGCCCCGGTTCAATTCGACCTTGATCGAAAGCAGCCCAATCCGCATTGAGACTGAGGCCTTGAAATATATCTTTCACCAACGCCTGCGACGCCGCCATGTCTGGGGCACGATGCGGGAACAACTGCATCAACAAATCGGCTGGGCGCCAGTTGAACAAGACGCCGCCAAAGTCAAAGACGACGGCGGTCGATGGGGCGTTGGTCATGGATCGGGCTTTTACTGGAGGGCGTCGGTTGATGGCGCTGCGCCGTCGACGAATAAACGGGCCGCATCAACCGGATCAAAGCGATACTGCGCACCACAAAATTCACAGCCCACCGAGACAGCGCCCTCGTCCGCGATGATGCTCTCAACCTCATCGACGCCCAGGTTTCTGAGCATGTTACTCACGCGCTCATGCGAGCAACTGCATGCAAATCGCGGCGTAATGACGCCTTCTGTCGGCATAAAACGAACAAGCGACTCATCCCAGAACAGGCGGTGCAAGACGGTCTCCGTGTCGAGCGTGAGCAGTTCTGACTGCTTCAAGCTCGCTGCAAGGGTTGAAATGCGGTTGAAGTCCTCGCTCTTGCCAATGCCATCCTCGTTGGTCACTCCCATCTCTGAGGCCCCAATGTTTCCCTCCCCCATCACCGGCAGACGTTGAACCAGGAGTCCCGCGACAATGGACTCATTGGCCGCCAGCACCAGTCGGGTATCCAATTGTTCACTTTGGAGCATATAGTGAGCCAAAATGTCACTAAATGCATCGATTGGCTGCCCATCGTCATCAAATAAAGGAACAACACCCTGGTATGCCTGCTGCCCTGGCAGGCGATCTTTGGGGTCAAGTGTGATGGCGCAACGGCCCGCATTGTTGACGTTGACAAGCTGCGTCAGGGTGGCGTCGGCGGGGACCTCACCCTGAAGGCTGGCGGTCGCCCTCACCGAAAAGTCCGGTTGTACCTCGACCACGGCAAGCTTCACGGGTCCATCCCCCTGAATTTGCAGAATCACCGCACCGTTGAATTTGATGTTGGCCTGCATGAGCAAGGCCGCCGCCGTCATTTCACCGAGCAATTGGGTCACCACAGGCGGATAGCCGCCCGATTGCGCGCGCGCAGCCTGCATGGCGACCCAAGCATCATCCAACCGAACGATCGCACCACGAACGGGAAGACCATCAAATAAAAACTTCTGCAACTCGGACACGTCGTGCAACCCTTAACGTCAAGAAAAAAGCCCCAAAGAGGGGCTCAGCGTCAAACCAGCCGTCATTTTCTCACGTCTGGCCGAGGCGCGTCGATGCGGGTCAAATTTTCAGCGTGATGCTGCGCATTGGCCACATAACTGGCGGCGCTTCGGGCCAGCCCCGCCCGCTGCTCGGGACTCAACTCACGCACCACCTTAGCGGGCGTCCCCATGATCATGCTGTTGTCGGGGAAGGTTTTTCCCTCTGTGACCAGGGAGCCTGCGCCCACGATACAGTTGCGGCCAATCACGGCATCATTGAGTACCACCGCACCAATGCCGATCAAAGAGCCATCGCCGATGGTGCAGCCATGCAGCATGACCATGTGCCCAATTGTGACGTTAGCGCCAATCGTGAGGGGCTTACCCTCGTCGGCATGCAGCACGCTTCCGTCCTGCACGTTACTGTTCTCGCCAACCGTGATCGTCGACGTGTCGCCGCGGAGAACGGCGTTGTACCAGACGCTCGCGTGTGGACCCATCACGACGTCGCCCATCACATGAGCGCCCTCGGCAACCCAGGCGGTCGCGTCCAATTTTGGTGAGTGCTCACCCAACTTATAAAGTGCCATAACACGCATCCTTTCCGCTTTTTTAACGTCAGTTTGCATATTGCCACAAGCCATCAACCCCCGACGTCGACACCTACAATTGAGGGATGACTCCTCGCGAAGCCGCATTAGACGTCCTCATACAGATCGACCCCAGTCAAAAAGTTGCCGCGATGGCACAACTTTGGTCGATGGCCAACACACACCCGTGGAAAAGTGACGAGCTGTCTCAGCGGATACACAGCACCCACGCGGACGCTGTTTGTCAGGTTCCAGGGCGCCCCATACGCCCGCAATTGGTGGCACCAGGTGCTGTACCGACACGCTCGCCGTTTACCGTGGAGGGACGGGCGGCACTGATCCACGCGATTTGCCACATCGAATTCAACGCCATCAACCTCGCGTTGGATGCCGTCTGGCGTTACCCCAACATGCCGGAAAGTTACTACACGGACTGGTTACGCGTCGCCTTCGAAGAGTCCACTCATTTCGCCATGCTGCGCGCGCATCTGCAGCAGATGCCCCACCCCACCGGCGATACTTGGGACTACGGCGATTTCACGGCTCATGATGGGCTTTGGGCGATGTGCGAAAAAACGGCCGACGACATCACGGCTCGAATGGCGTTGGTACCCCGTACGCTGGAGGCACGTGGCTTGGACGCGACGCCGATCATTCAGAAAAAACTGGCACGGATCGACACGCCCGACGCCCACAGCGCCATCGCGATTTTGGATGTCATTCTGCGCGACGAGATCGGCCATGTGGCCATCGGCAACCACTGGTACCACGTGCTTTGCGAGTCCGCGGGGCTGGACCCCGTCGCACATTACCAAGTACTGGTTGAGCGTCATGACGCACCTCAACTGAAGCCCCCTTTCAACGAGACGGCTCGAAAAAAAGCGGGGTTCACTGAGATCGAACTCAACTACCTGATGGGGCTACCGCCACGCGGGTGATGTTGTGCGTGAAGCTGCCGCAGGCGCTCGCGTGCGACGTGCGTGTAGATGGTGGTCGTTG
>JALQVQ010000033.1 GCA_023260315.1 Burkholderiaceae bacterium | reverse complement strand
AAGCCGTTGCCTGTTCAGCAGATGCCACATCCTCTGGCCCATGCGGGATGAACTCAACGGCATGAGTAGACGACAAGAACACGCGCATGATGGACGGCTTAACAGTGCGGACAGTGTCACGCACTTTGGTTGCGACAACCTTAGACCGTCCGTCCTCATGACCAATGTCAACTTCGCCATCGTAGTAACGCTGGGCAATGATGCGCTTTTCAGAGATTTCGCCTTCTAACGCCGAGGCGATTTTGTTACTGAGCCACAATCCCCGCCTTTAAGCCCCCGAAATATAGGGTGTTTTTTCGGCCATCTGGTTGTGGATTTTTGCGGTGGTAGCATTGGCTTCACCGATAATACCGATTGATTAATTCGCCTCAAAAGAGAGCTTCCCATATGAGCCAACCCAACGAGTATCCCGACGAGGGCGTTCCGGTATCAGTCAAGATCCGAGAGCGCCTCAAGGCGAACCGCATGCGCTTCCATTCGAATGACAACATCGCCGATGCGATTGAGCCCGGCGAGTTGGATGCCCTCCTTGAGGAAGTCGCTGGCAAGATGCGTGGCGTGTTGGATAGCATGGTGATTGATACCGAGAACGATCACAACACGGCGGATACGGCTCGTCGCGTCGCCAAGATGTACCTGCAAGAGGTCTTCAAAGGGCGCTACGTGCCTGCACCGGCCGTGACTGAATTCCCGAATGCTGAGCACTTGAACGAGTTGATGATTGTCGGTCCGATCAAAGTGCGCAGCGCATGCAGCCATCACTTTTGCCCCGTCATCGGCGAGGTGTACATCGGTGTGATGCCAAACGAGCACACCAACGTGATCGGTCTCAGCAAGTACGCGCGGCTTGCTGAATGGATCATGGGGCGTCCCCAAATTCAGGAAGAGGCAGTCGTGCAATTGGCTGACCTTATTCAAGAGAAAACGCAGCCCGACGGTTTGGCCATCGTGATGGAGGCGAGCCATTTCTGTATGGGCTGGCGTGGTGTGAAAGATTTGGACAGCAAGATGATCAACTCGGTGATGCGGGGAGTCTTTTTGAAAGACATCAACTTGCGCCGTGAATTTTTGTCGCTTATCCCCCGAAAGGTCTAAACCATGTTGGTTCGCTTGCTTTACGTTAGCCGCGCTGTCGATCAAGACGCGAAGCGCGCCATTGAGTCAATTTTGGATGCCTCGCGTAGCCACAACCTGAGCAATGGCATCACGGGCATTCTTTGCTATGGCGGGGATATCTTTTTACAAGCCATCGAGGGCGGGCGCACGGCCGTCAACAATCTCTATAACCACATCAGCCATGACAAGCGGCACAAAGATGTGGTGTTGTTGCACTACGAAGAGATTCGCGAACGCCGCTTCGGTGGATGGACCATGGGACAGGTCAACCTGTCTAAGCTCAACACATCGATCGTGCTGAAGTACTCAGAGAAGCCAGAGTTTGATCCCTACTCTGTGTCTGGTGATGTTTCTTTGGCATTGCTGGAAGAGTTGATGGCGACAGCCTCGATCATCGGTCGGGCCTGACATTCCTCTGCGCCAGTGACAGACACCCCGTTACTGGGTTGTGATTTTTCGAGTGCACCGAGTCGTCGCAAGCCCAACATCTTGGCGTGGGGCGGTTTGCGCGGTTCTGTTGTCTCGCTAGAACGACTCGAAGCCTGCCCCACGTTGCCCTTGACCGCGCAGGCGTGGGCGTCGCGTGAGCGCTGGGTCGGTGGTTTCGACTTGCCGTTTGGCCTACCACGCGAATTGGTTGAGACCCTGCGCTGGCCAACAGAATGGTCCGCACTGATGAGCCACTACGCGGGGCTGACGCGAGCCGAGATTCGTGACGCTTTTGCGGGGTTTTGTAATGCGCGGCCCGTGGGGGGTAAGTTTGCACACCGACAAACGGATACCCCCGCAGGTTCGAGCCCCTCCATGAAGTGGGTCAATCCGCCGGTGGCCTTTATGCTTCACGCGGGTATCCCGCTGCTGAGAGGCGTCGGCGCCTGTTTTCCTGGGATTCAACCCAGCCATGGCTGGACAAATCGCGTGGCGCTTGAGGCTTATCCGGGGTTGCTTGCAAGGGAGGCCATTGGCAAGCGATCCTACAAAAGTGATGACGTCGCCAAGCAAGATGCCGAGCGGTTGCTGGCGCGTAAGGACATCATTACGGTTCTGGAGGCCGGTACCAGTCGCCTTAATTTGCGCTTACGCCTGACCCATGCCCAGCGTGATGCCATTACCCATGACGGCAAGGGCGACGCCTTGGATGCTGTGTTGTGTTTGATGCAGGCCGCATGGGCGCTGGCGCAACAACACAACGGTCATCCCTGTTTCGGCCTGCCCGATCATGTCGACCCATTGGAGGGATGGATTGTTACGGCTTAATCGGTGGCGCTCAGCCGTATTCTTGACGCTCTTGCTGCTGTTCGCCGGCGGCGCAATTGGGGCGAAGCGGGTCGCCCCCAAAGAGCCTGCCCCGTCTTTTAATCAGGCCGAAGTGACGCGCGTGGTTGATGGCGATACGGTGTGGGTGAAGCCGGTCAATCAAACAGCGGATAAGCCGTATTGGCGGATCCGTATCCACGGTATTGATGCCCCTGAAAGTTGCCAAAGCCACGGTGTGGCCGCCACGACGGCACTGCGTCAAAAAATTGAGGGACGAACCGTTGATGTCATGTGGTTGTCACAAGACGTCTACGGTCGCTGGTTGGCGCGCTTACACGATGTGCAGACACAGTCGGAGGTGGGGGCTTGGATGGTGATGAGTGGCCATGCATGGTCGTATCAATACAAAGGCGACCCCGGTCCTTATGCGGGTGAGGAGGCGCGCGCAAGGGCAGGACGTTTAGGCCTGTTCGTCGATGATCGTGCCCTTCGTCCCTCACAGTTCAGGCGGCTTAACGGCCCCTGTTCAAAGCGCTGATGTGTGTCGGTTGCCGCAGACGGGACAGGCGGGGTTACGGCTCAACCCCATGCGGTGGAACTCACTGCCTTGTGCCTGCACCATAAGCAGTTGACCGACCAGTTCGGACCGCCCCAGTAGAACCTGGATCGCCTCGCTGGCTTGCAAGCTGCCCACGATGCCGACCAGCGGTGCAAAAACGCCCATACTCGCGCAGCTCACCTCTTCGGGCATTTGATCGGCGGGGAACAGACAGGCATAGCAGGGCGCGGTATCGATCCGCGTATCAAAGACGCTGAGTTGCCCTGCCATTTGAATTGCGGCACCGAAGACCAGTGGCTTTCTGGCGGCCACACAGGCCGCATTGATGCGGTGTCTGGTTTTAAAGTTATCCGTGCAGTCGATCACGACATCATGCAGCGGCACTTGCGCGGCCAGCCACGCATCGTCGGCCCGCAGTTGGTGGGCGCTGACCTCAATGTCCGGGTTGATATCGGCCATCGCGATTTTGGCCGATGCCACCTTGGCCATGCCCACACGCGCATTGGTGTGCGCGATTTGCCGTTGGAGATTGGTCAGGTCAACGGTATCGTCATCGACGATGGTGATGCGGCCGACACCCGCGCTGGCGAGATAGAGCGCGACCGGGCTGCCGAGGCCACCGGCGCCGATGATCAGCGCGCGTGCGTTCAGCAGGCGACTTTGACCATCAATCGATACGGCATCCAACAACAGGTGCCGGGCATACCGAAGGAGCTGCTGATCGTTCATCCAGTTGGCACTTATTGCGCGCTGATATCGCGCGCCTTGAGCGTCTTGCTCAGCACAACGGGTTGTCCCTTCAGGTGATTCAGCGCCTGTACCAAGCGGAAGTCCTCGGCGCTGCCGTACTCAGGTAGCAATCGCTTACCGGGATTCTTGCGTTGTTCTTCCTCCAACTTCAGGCGTGCGGCTTCGCGTGCAGCATCCCGCTTTGCGATTTCGTCAGCGGACGCTTCTTTGCCATTCTCCAAGTGTTTTTCGAGATCTGCCTCCCGTGTTGAGAGTGCAGCAAACAGGTTGCCATCGGGCGTTTCGTCAACCAGCATATCGGGCACGATACCTTTGGCCTGAATCGATTTACCGCTTGGCGTGTAGTAGCGGGCCGTGGTGATTTTTAGGCCTGTATCGGGGCCCAACGCACGCACGGTCTGTACCGATCCTTTGCCGAAAGTCTGGTTACCCATGATGGTCGCGCGCTTGTAGTCTTGCAACGCGCCGGCCACGATTTCGCTCGCAGATGCCGATCCCTCATTCACCAAAACCACGATGGGGATCCGTTTGTACAAACCTTTGGTGTCCGCCTCCAATTTGGCCAATGGGTCGGTACCCGTCCGGCGCCAATAGTAGCGCGGGTTGGCCTTGTAAACATAGCGGCTCTCTTCGAGTTGTCCGTTGGTGGAGACGATGTCACTGTCGGCTGGCAAGAACGCCGCAGACACTGCCACGGCTGCATCCAATAGGCCACCGGGATCGTTGCGCAGGTCGAGCACCAAACCCTTCAGTTGGGGCTCTTGTTTCGCAATATCCGCCAGCTTGCTGGTGAAGTCGGTCACCGTTCGGTCTTGGAATTGTGAAATGCGTAGCCAGCCATAACCGCCGTCCAACACCTTGCTCTTAACGCTTTGGGTGATGATTCGGGCGCGGGTGATCGTGACCGTGAATGTGCGATTTTCTTCGCGACGCAAGATTTGCAAACGCACCTGCGTCCCTGGCTCACCGCGCATCAGCTTGACGGCCTCAGTGATGGTCAGGCCCTTTACCGCCGTGTTATCGATGCGAGCGATCAAGTCGTTGGTCCGAAGGCCGGCTGCAGCGGCTGGGGAGTCCTCAATTGGCGACACCACTTTCACCAACCCGTCTTCCATGGTGATCTCGATACCAACACCGACAAATGACCCCGAAGTTCCCTCGCGGAATTCCTTCCACGCCTTCTTGTCGTAATAGGCTGAGTGGGGGTCTAGTGCGGTCACCATGCCTGAGATGGCATCGGTGATGAGCTTCTTTTCGTCGACGGGTTCAACGTAATCCGACTTGATCATGCTGAAAACAGCGGCCAACTGCTGCAATTCTTCGAGCGGCAGCGGTGCGATGGCATTTCGTGCGACCGCTTGAATTTGCACCGTCGCCAAAGCACCCGTAAGGGCGCCCACTGCCAGCCATCCTGCAATTTTTAGCTTTTGACCCATCGAGGTTTCCTCAATCTAAGATTCGCCTCACTATACACCGCACGTCATACCAATCAGGTGCTCGCGGGATTAGGCTTTGCCTTGGCTGGCGACCGCGGCGGCGGCGGCTTCAACCGCCTTCGCGTCGCCGAGGTAGCGCTTGTTCAATGGCCTCAGATTGGCGTCCAATGTGTAGACCAGCGGTGCCCCGTTGGGGATGTTCACGCCGACAATTTCATCATCCGAAATATTATCGAGATACTTCACCAAGGCGCGAATACTGTTGCCGTGGGCGGCGACCACAATGCGCTTACCCGCTTTAATGGCGGGCGCCATGGACTCGTTCCAAAAAGGAAGCACGCGGGCAACGGTATCCTTCAGACATTCGGTCAGGGGAATCTCGTTGGGGCTTTGTTTGGCGTAACGGCGGTCCGAGCGCTCGCAACGTGGGTCGTCCGCGGTCAGGGCGGGTGGTGGCGTATCGAAGCTACGGCGCCACACCAATACCTGTTCGTCGCCGTATTTTTTGGCCGTTTCAGCCTTGTTAAGACCCTGCAGGCCGCCGTAGTGGCGTTCGTTCAGGCGCCACGTGTTCACAACGGGCAGCCAAGTGCGGTCCATGCTATCCAGGCAGTGCCAGAGTGTGTGGGTGGCCCGCTTCAGCACGCTGGTGTATGCGATATCGAAATCAAAGCCCTCATCTCGTAAAAGCTGGCCCGCTGCCTTGGCCTGGGCGATACCGGTCTCCGTCAGGGGGACGTCGGTCCAGCCCGTGAAGCGGTTTTCAAGGTTCCAAGTGGATTCACCGTGGCGGATAAGTACCAGTTGATACATGAGAGTCCTTCAAATAGATGCTTGTTTAAGGAGGGGTGCCAAACACCCAACATAAGCATTTTAGAATCATGGGATTCTTAGAAAGGTTACACCGTGAGTTTTATTGCTGAAAATTGGACGCTCGTCGCCCTTGTGATTACATCAGGCGCCATGCTTTTGTGGCCTGCGTTGACGAGTGGCGGTGGACAAGCCGGGGTGAATGCCAACGAAGCGGTTCGCCTCATGAACCGTGAAAAGGCCGTGATCGTCGACGTTTGTAGTGCTGACGAATACGGTGCGGGTCATATTGCAGGCGCCAAAAATATTCCCCTCGACCGCCTCAACGATGACTTACCGGGCCAGGTGAAAAACAAATCGCTGCCCTTGGTTTTGGTTTGTGCGACGGGTGCGCGCTCCGGGCGTGCCGTTGCAACCGCCCGCAAGCTGGGATACGAGAAGGTGTTTTCCTTGACCGGCGGGTTGAGCGCTTGGCGGACAGCGAACCTGCCGCTGGATAAGGCGTAAGCACGGTCATGGCAAAAGTCAAAATTTTTACCACCGCTTATTGTCCGTTCTGTACCCGTGCCAAGGCGTTATTGGCAGAGCGCGGCGTGAGTGATTATGAGG
>JALQVQ010000285.1 GCA_023260315.1 Burkholderiaceae bacterium | reverse complement strand
AGGCAGGAAAACTCGGGAGATCGCCAATCGCTTGCGTGCACGATGCAGTCTTTTTCAGACAACGTCTTGGTGTGGATCGAAAGGATCGCATTGAATATGCGATGCAGCAAGCGACAGGAAAACCTTATTGGAAACTCAACCCGACCCAACTGGAGCGCTGGGAGCGTGCGAGCTTGGATGAGGCTTTAGAACTTGCTGCGCACCGTGCGCGCATGGCGGAGGAAGAAAAGCGAGCGATCGGATACAGGTCCAAGTTTCTCTGAAATGTGGCGTTTTGGGTCGAAATCGCACACTTAGGCTGGCTCAATTCACTTTTCTACACGTCCGAGTTATTCGGGTGATAGGCTATGCCAAAAACTCTCATCAGCTATGGATATGAGAGCCCTGTAGCGTCTGGAGAGCTTTATTACGCTTTTGTCGCTCACGTTCAGCTTTAAGCGCGTCTGAGGCGCGTTTCTTGTTGGCGCTTAGCGCCTTGATCCTTGCCTGGTCAGGGGTTGGTGGTTTGATTATTTCAGTTATTCGCATCAAGTATTTAGCTCGGCGCAGCGGAACAGTTTTACCACCTAATCTAAAGGCTTTTTATTTGGCCGTACCAACGTTTCGAACCCTGTACCACCCGCCAAGACTATTTCGAACTGATTCCAAGTCGTTCGAACAATTTACAGCCCGTTCGGGGCCTCCTTGAGTGCGCCCCTAGAGCACTTTCCGGATCAGACAGGCTTCTTCATAGGCCTCAATGTCTTTGAGTCGGTACAAGACTTTCCCCATGATCTTTCAGTACTGGGGGCCCTCGCCGACGGTGCGCCAGCGCTGAAGGCGTGCGACTGAACACACCCAACGATCGGCGAGCATTATTTCGGTCAGTAGCTGGCGGGCAGGTTCTGCCAGGACCTCTTGAACCAGGAGTTGGGGCTCGAGCTTGGGTTTGCTGGCTGCGGTTTTTGCTATGCCACTGGACAAGGCGTCCAGCACGTCACCCATTTTTTCAGCCCGTGGGTTCGAGGATGAGGTGTTGTTAGTAGCCATGGCCTTGCTCCTTGATGCCTATATGCAGTGGTTTCATATAGGTTCATACCGGTTGGCTGCGCGTTTTACTCAGCAAGGTGGGTTGGTGCATTTCACGGGCAAGGCTTACATAAGATGATGATCAGGATTCCTTCGCATGTTGCATGTGCCGGGTTGCCGTCCGAGGCCACGGAAAAAGTGTTTGTGACAGTCTTTATGAGGGCTGCTTTGGGCCAAGAGCGGTCGTTGACTGAATCGGGCCATAGGTCCGCATCAGACCCTCAGGAGTCGTTGGACTTCACGAAGTGCCTGCCAGTTAGCTGTCATTCGTAGTACAACTTTTCAGTTGAGTGCGACAGGACTTATATTGAGTTTTATGTCGTGAATGACGGTGCAACAAAAGAGGGTTACTTGGCACTAACCCCACTCGCAGGCATGCCGTTTTCCTATGGGCTATCTCAGAAAACGAAAAATAAAGCACGCGAAACAAATTTGGAGCGGCTCAGTGCCAGCTAAGTCAGATTTCGTAATCTCTCCATTGCGCAAATAACTGCGTTCTTTTTGGAGAAACACCATGAATCACTACAGCAAACTTTCTCTTTTGGCCGCAGCCATTGCCGCTGCGGGCACCGTTGCCTATGCCGCCCAAGGCGGCATGGAAAACGATGCCATGGCCATCACCAAGGCCAAAATCCCACTGGCTCAGGCCGTCACCACGGCAGAGCAGCATGCTAACGGCAAAGCTTCACGTGCCGAGTATGAAAACTCGAAACAGGGTTGGGTGTACGACGTGGAAGTCTTTAGCGGGGCCAAGGTCTTCGATGTCAAGGTCGATGCCGACAAGGGTACGGTCATCTCGTCCGCCGAAGACAAAGCGGATCGCGATGACGACCACGACAAGCAAGACTGAGTATATGCCACAAGGCCGGGTCGCCCGAGTTGGGTGATTCGGCCCCGGAGACCGCATGAAAGATCTCAATCACGCACTATTTCTCTGGCTTAATGCACCAGAGCACCCAACCACGCTGCTGCTGGCCATCGCCACCTTTTTTGCTGAGTACGCCATTTGGGCGCTTCCGGTCATCATCGGGTTCGGTTGGCTACGCGGAAGCGAACACACTCGCAAAGTTTTGCTCGAAGCGACCGCGTCCGGTCTGGCTGGTTTACTCATCAACCAGATCATCGGACTGGTTTGGCAACATCCACGTCCTTTCATGATCGGTCTGGGGCACACCCTGATTCCCCATGCGGCTGATTCTTCGTTTCCGAGCGACCATCTGACGCTCCTGTGGGCCGTCGCCTTTAGTTTCTTGATGCACCGCAGCCCGCGTATGGCTGGCCTAGCACTGGCATTACTAGGACTGCCTGTTGCTTGGGCGCGCATTTATCTCGGCGTTCATTTTCCGCTGGACATGGTGGGTGCGGCCTTGGTCGCCGGGCTGAGTGCCTGGCTGGCGTTTCGTGAGATGCGCGTATATCTGCCTGCCACTTACAGCCTTGCCCTCAGCGTTCATCGAGTCCTTTTCGGAAAACTCATTCAAATCGGATGGGTGCGCAAATGATGAGCCTATGGCTGGCCTAAGTTTGGCCGGTCAGACTTGCCGCAAGAACAACCCGCCTTTGCAGGAAATAACTATATGAATACGCTGACCACGCCGTCCGCATCAAACTGGCTCAATAAAGTCCCAGAAGCGGCGCTCTCCTTCTGGATCATCAAGATTATGTGCACGACGGTTGGCGAAACCGGGGCTGACTTTCTGGCTGTCAATGCAGGCTTGAAGCCTCGTGCAGCGGATGACTGGCACAGGCTCGACAAGGCCATTGATCCCGCCCTTAGTGCGCTGCGTGCAGATGCCCCCAATCAAACCGACTGCAAAAAGGCGATGGCTGATCTATTGAGCACTTTCGACTCGCTACAAGCGAAGCTCTGACCAGAGAAAACGAATCAATATGAATACTTCAGCAGAAAAAGCCCTGAGCAAAGTCCCAGAGGTCACTCTCGTTTTTTGGAGCATCAAGATTGCGGCCACCACGCTCGGTGAAACAGGTGGCGATACCGTTTCGATGTCGATGAATTTGAGCTACTTGATTGGTACGATTATTTTCACAGCCGTATTTCTGGCTGCGGTCTTTGCGCAAATCAAGGCCAAGACCTTTCAGCCATTCCTTTACTGGACAACGATCATTGCAACCACCACGGTCGGCACGACACTGGCTGATTATGCTGACCGATCCCTCGGTATTGGGTACGCGGGTGGCGCGACCTTGCTTATGTCTTTGTTGTTCGGTTCACTATTTATATGGCATCGAACGCTAGGCTCAGTTTCGGTTAGCACGGTCAGTTCGTCGAAGGCCGAGATGTTCTATTGGGTAACTATCATGTTCTCCCAGACCTTGGGGACGGCGCTGGGCGATTGGACTGCGGATACGGCAGGATTGGGTTACACCGGCGGTGCCATTGTGTTCAGCGGGCTTTTGGCCTTGGTCGTTGCAGCTTACTACTGGACAAATGTGTCGCGAACTCTGCTTTTCTGGGCAGCATTCATTTTGACCCGGCCTCTTGGAGCCGTGGTAGGGGACTTTCTGGATAAGCCGCTCAGTTCAGGAGGGTTGGCCCTAAGTCGTTATTCAGCATCAGCATCAGCATCAGCAGCGCTTTTTGCTTTCATGCTGACCGCTATCTTGCTATTCAAACAACGTGCAGCTAGAACCGCGCATTGAATATGCCGCCATATTTAGCTGACAGGAATTTTTAAATGGAGTAACAACGTGAAGCAGAAAAATTTAGATCAATACGATAAAGTAAGTAAAGCCTTTCATTGGATTACGGCAATCATTGTTGGCATAGCATTCGTGTTGGGTCCCGGAGACTTTGGTCGATTGCTGGATGACGGTATCGACCCTGGTACACGAAATGACATCATTTGGCATGAGTCCTTGGGCATCGCCGTATTTACGCTCACATTTCTACGCTTGGTCTGGGTTGCAGTGCGTCCAGATGCCCCTAGGCTTCAGATGACGGCATGGATGCATCTCCTATCTCGACTGATGCATTTTGTATTGTGGGCTTTACTTTTTGCATTACCGCTCACTGCACTATTGGCTTTGGGATCGGAGTCCATTCCTTTAACGTTGTTGGGTGGGTTTCGGATTAACGAACTGCCTTTCATCGCTAACTCGAATTTATCCGGTCTTGCGGATTGGGGTGAAGTACACAAGTTTCTTGGCGATGTCATCATGTGGTCAGCGGGAATTCATGCTTTAGCTGCCATGTATCACCAAACCAAACTCAAGGATGGAGTGCTTACTTCAATGCTCCCTTGACAGATGGAATGCATCTGGTATGTGGAATGCGGCAAAAACAACTGGAGAAAGAGTGCGAGTATTGCTGGTCGCAGACGACGCCGTGATCGGCGAAGCCATCAAGGGGGCGCTTAAGACCAAGCGGATCGTGATGACGGTCACGACGAACAAGACTGATCCAACTGCTGGGGAAACAACCAAGTAAACGTTGATATCTTGGCCGCCCCCTATGTTTGCGCTAAGTCTGGGCAAACACACTTGTGGCGTCCCCAACAAACCCAATAAGGAATCGTCGTGAATCTATCGATAAATGATAAAAAACTCTTTCGATCCGCCCTCGCAATAGCCGCCGTGTCTCTTGCGGCTCTGGCGCTCTACTTCGTCAATGCGGCACCAATCCCTGTAACGCAGGCGGATTCCACACCTACCGTTACAGCACCGAATCCAAGCGATTTGGCGCAGGGACGTACCCTGGTGCTCAACGCTGCCACTTTGGTGACCGAAATGGCCAGCGCTAAAAAGCGCATTGCCGATCTTTGGGGGCCTCAGGATGCGGATGAAGTCGCGAACAATCCACGCACCGCTGGCGATGGCGACTTGATAGACGCTACGCCGAGTGACGACCACGTCTCTGTGCGTCAAGGCAGATCGACACCCAATGCGAATAAGTACGCTGCCTCCAATGTGAGTGCGCCCTTGGACGTTGTCGAAGGCTGATTGCGCCAACCCTTCTTACTGCAATATTTTTAGATCACCATGATGTCAAGCGCAATTTTGAGTTGGCTAGGCAGCGACCAAGGCCTAATGAATTTACTAGCTAGCAACTGGATATTGGGTGTTCTGATCGTAGCGGGCATCATCTTTCTAGAGACAGGCGTGGTGTTCATGCCTTTTCTGCCTGGTGACTCACTACTGTTTGCGACCGGCGCCTTTCTCGGGATCAATGGCATACAACCACTATGGGCGATCTTGATTGCTACGGTGGCGGCCATTCTTGGCGATGGCGTGAACTACTGGGTGGGGCAGTCGTCCATAGGTCAGTTTCTGATTCGTCGGAGTTGGACCAAACCCCAGCATTTGGCCAAAACACACGACTACTTTGATCGTTATGGCCCGATCACCGTCACCATAGGTCGGTTTATTCCAGTGGTCCGTACGATTGCACCGTTTCTCGCCGGCTTGACGAGAATGGCTCCTCGGCGCTTTGCCGCCTACAACGCATTGGGCGCTGTCATTTGGTCTAGTGTATTGTTGATGGCAGGATTTTGGCTAGGTGGCATAGTCTGGGTGCGCGAACACGTTGGCATGCTCTCCTTAGGGATCGTAGCCTTGTCCGTGATTCCGGTGATGTTTCACTTGGCCGCAAGCGGCAAACCAGAGGGGGTATGAATGCGTGTGTTGTTGGTCGAAGACGATCCGATGATTGGAGAGGCGATTCAGGGCTCGCTGAAAGATGCGTCGTTTGCGGCAGATTGGGTCAAGAATGGACAAACCGCATTAACCACATTGGCAACGCAACACTACGACGTGGTGTTGCTTGACCTCGGTTTGCCAGGCAAAGATGGCATGGAGGTAGTGCGGGTCGTTCGTGAACGGAACAACCCGATTCCAGTGCTGATCATCACGGCCAGGGATGGGCTGGACGACCGCATTCGTGGGCTCGATAGTGGCGCCGACGACTATGTGCTCAAACCGTTTGAGATGTCAGAGTTGCTGGCGCGTATTCGAGCCGTTGTGCGTCGCAAGGGCGGTACCGCTGCACCGCTGCTCAGCAACGGCGTTTTGTCGCTTGACCCTGCCACGCGCGAAGTGAGTGTCCAGGGTAAGGCGGCATTGCTCTTATCCAACCGGGAATATGCCTTACTCAACGCACTGATGATCCGCCCCGGGGCGATCCTCTCGCGTGCAGATTTGGAAGACCGTGTTTACGGGTGGGGTGAAGAAGTGGAGAGCAACGCCATTGAGTACCTGATTCATGCCTTGCGCAAAAAGCTCGGTGCAGACAGCATTAAGAATGTCAGGGGGATGGGATGGATGGTTTCAAAGAGCGCCTGAAGGATTCGATCCAACTTCGACTTTCGCTCTGGTTGTCTATAGCGATTCTGTCTGTCGCTATCGGGGCAGGAAGCTTCTCCTTTGTGGCTGCATACGAAGACGCGAATGAATTGCAAGACGGTACTTTGACCCAAGTAGCCGCTTTTCTTGGAAACCAACTCACCTATGCACCTCCAAGTGATGGATCAGCCGAGTTGGACCCTGAACTCCGGTTGATTATTCAATCCGTTGGCGATGGTGCAGAAAATGGTTCGACGGCTCTCCCCCTCTCCAATACGCTGAAGGATGGGTTGCAGACTGTCCACCTTCAAGATGAATCGTACAGAGTACTCATTCGGTCGTTGCCGGGGGGCGGACGCATCGCTATTTCACAAGGTACGACAGTTCGCAACGAAATCGCCCGCAATAGCGCGCTGCGTACCGTATTGCCAATCTTGATCATGGTGCCCATTTTGTTGCTATTGATAGGAAACCTAGTACGCCAGTTGCTCAAACCAGTGACCCGACTAGCGGACGAAATCGATGCGCGATCCGAACAGGAGTTGCATCCAATTCAGCAAGCCCATGTCCCAAGCGAGATTCGGCCCTTTGTGATCGCCATCAACCGTTTGCTGCAACGTGTCTCTGACTCCATGCAGCTCCAGCGGAGATTTTTAGCTGATGCCTCACATGAGCTACGCTCACCCATGGCAGCGCTTTCATTACAGGCGGAAATGCTCAGCAACGTTGATATGCCTGACGAAGCAAAAAAGCGCCTCGCACGCCTTCGTCAAGGCATTGACCGCGGACGCAATTTGCTTGACCAATTGCTCAGCTTAGCGAGGGCACAAGATGCAAAAGCAACACCGACAAAAACTATCTCAGTGCAGCAGGTGTACCGAGGTGTTCTGGAAGACCTAATGCCGTTGGCCGAAGCCAAACACATTGATGTCGGAGTTGCAATCACGAGCGATGTCCATCTACTTGCCAATGAATTGGATTTGGTTGCCATCGTCAAAAATCTGGTGGATAACGCTATTCGCTACACCCCGGATGGCGGGTGCATTGATCTTTCGGTGGTAGATGAACCCAACCATGTCATTTTAGAAATAGAAGACAGTGGTGTCGGCATTCCCGAAGGGGAGCGTGAACGGGTGCTCGATCCGTTCTACCGGGTGCTCGGTTCCGATCAGACCGGTTCAGGACTGGGTCTGTCGATTGTCAAGACCATTGCCGAGCGTCTGCAGGGGCGGATTGAATTGAGCGACTCCTCGCAATTCCCGCAAGGCCTGAAAGTGCGCGTCGTTCTAGAAAAATAGAACTCTGCGCAAGCACAGCGCACCGACGAAGTCACGCTGAAAAATCGAGAGAACGGTAACTGATTCGACGGGCTAGCCATCGGTATTACCGCTTTTTTTGCAAATTTTCTTGGTCCCTAGGGCTGGGCTAAGTTTGGTCCGAGATGATGAACCCAATTCGTCACCTTAAGGACTTTTATGACCCCCGCCATTCTCACCAATCAACTTGCCATGCGCTACGACGGCGCCTTTGCGCTCAAGCCACTCGACTTGGAGGTGGCCACTGGCGAAGTGTTTGGTTTCCTCGGGCACAACGGCGCAGGCAAGACCACCACGCTGAACATTTTGACCACATTACTCAAGCCCACCTCTGGCAAGGCGCTAGTTTGTGGACATGACGTCGTGGCTGAAGGATTCGAAGCGCGCCGCCGTCTGGGGTATGTGCCAGAAAACGTCCGACTCTACGAGGCGATGAGCGCCAACGACAATCTTCGATTCCTTGCTCAGTTATCTGGCATTCGCAAGCCCGATGAAGAAATTCGATCCACTTTGAAATTTTTGGAGTGTGAGGATCTGGGACCGCGCCGTGTCGGCGCCATGTCCAAAGGCCAACGCCAACGCATCGGCTTGGCGCAGGCCATCCTCCATCGGCCCGACATCTTGTTTCTCGACGAACCCACGTCCGGTCTGGACCCGCTGGGAATCAAAACGCTGCGGGACCTGATCATCCGCCTCAATAAAGAGCGCGGCACTACGATTTTCATGAACACCCACCTAATTGGTGAGGTCTCGAAGACTTGTACTTCCATCGGTGTACTCAACCACGGTCAGCTTGTGTTCCACGACACGATCGCCGAAGTTTTGAGGCGCTTTGGAGATGACACAGCCTTAGAGCACTTGTACCTATCACTGGCGCCAGCCGCAGAGGTCTGAGATGCGCCAACCCATGACAACTCCGCAAACCACCGGAATCGTTCCTGTGGTCGCCATGAATACGTTGCGCGTTGCGTTACGAGACCGCACCGTGCTCTGGTTGGCACTGCTTTTCTTGGCAATGGTGGTGCTTTCAGCTTACCTAGGCTGGTCTGCCACTAACACGGTGAACCACATCTACACCCAAGCGCTGCCCATGTTGCGCGCCACTGGGTTACCGGTCCCGCCCAATCCTCTGGCAGATATGCCGCCATTGGCCATGTTGCGCAACATGACCACCTATATCTCGTTGCTCGGCGCTTTGGTGGCAATCGTAATGGGCTTTCAGATCATCGCGGAGGACTTGCGCTCAGGTGTATTCCCATTGATCGCTAGTCGCCCATTGCACCGGGCCGCCTACGCAGGCGGCAAGATGTTGGCGCTGCTGGTGTCCATCGCCGGATTGCTGGGGATCGCCGCAGCTGGAACGGCCATTACCGTCGTGTTGATGCCTGGCAACCCCATGTCATCTGCAGATTGGTTCTCACTATTGAAGTTCTATAGCGTCTCCTGGCTGTTCCTCTCTGCGTTTGGTCTCATGGCGATGGGGTCAGCCGCATGGAGCCGTTCGGAATCCGTGGCACTACTCGTGCCGGTGACAGCCTGGTTGGTATTGACATTTGTCTTCCCCCAGCTCAGCGCCAACATCAATCCGATGGCCGCACTCAACCCCATCAAGGCGATGGTGGCGCCACCGGTCAGCGCGTTTTTCGACTTCACGGGGCCCGTGCTTGCACCATTTTCATTGGTTGGCGCCTATCGCGATGTCGCCGCCACCTTGTTGGGCTTTGCGCCAGCTGATCCCTCCTCGTTGGGGATGACCGGTGGTCTCACCCTAATTTCCATCGCCAACCTAACGTTTGGTGCCTTGACGATGGCCGCATTGACCCGCCTCAGCGGCACACGGAGCAATACTGATGAATGAATCCCTGATACAGATCCGCGCCCTCGCGTGGAAAGAAATCGCTGATGTTCGGCGGACCAAGCTGCTGCTAATGGTGACGGTCTTTATGCTCGCGGCCAGTTTTGTTTCGCTACTGGTAGCGGCCGTTGCATTGAAGGCCGATGTCGTGAGCTACAACGGTGCCCGCGAATTGCTGCTCTCTCTAGGTAAGCCGCTGGATGCACTAGCTCCACCCGCATTTATGCCCTTGAAATTGTTGCGCGGATTCGTGGAATACATCGAGATCATCGGTGCCGTCCTAGGTATTGTGCTGGGCCACCGTGCAGCAGCTTCCGAGCGTGGTCGCAACACTTTGCCGCTTTTGTTGACACGTCCCTTGTCCAACATGACCTTTATCGTCGGCAAGTGTCTGGGCAACTTCATCGCAATTAGTGGCGTGTTGTTTCTGACCTTTGCATTGGGGGCATTGGGCCTGGTGGCAATCGGAGGCGTGGCGCTGAGCGCAGATGATCTCGCCCGCATCGGGGCCACCTTCGTCGCTGCGAGCCTCTATGTTGGCTTTTTCTTCTCACTAGGTTTTCTGCTTGCGCTGCATATGCGCCGCTCTGTACATGCCGTGCTGTTGGCCTTTGGCCTTTGGCTCGTCTTCGTGCTGGTTACGCCGCAAATTGGCGACACCTTGGACCCTGACAACCAAGTGGGTGCAGGGGTATTCAGAACGCTGAGCATTGCCAAACCTCAGGAGAAAGAAATCATGAAGTCCTTCAAGACTTCCGAAACCCTTCGCGACAGCGTGGAGCAATCCTCCCCTGCCAAACACTTTGAGCGATTGAGCTTTGCGGTGCTCGGTATCAAAGACACCTATGCCAACCAGCCACTGGCAACGGTAGTGCAAGACCGCTCGGGCGACGTGTTCTGGCTATTGGGCCTTTTTGGCTCACTGCTAACAGCACTTGCCATTTTTCCCCTGAACGTTAACCACTTGAAAGACAACTGAACCATGAAACTACGTACTATGACAACCACCGCCTCTTTGAGTCTCATTCTGAGCCTGCTTGCAGCATCCGGCATCGCGCATGCTGCAACCAGTGGGGTAGACACTGATCACGACGGCATTCCCGATTCAGCCGAGGTTTTGCTGGGCACCGACCCCATGAATGCCGATACCGACGGTGACGGCATAAATGATTTGAAGGACCCCAAACCATTGGAAGCCGCCAACCCCATTGCCCCAAAGGGCAAGGCTGGAGGCCCGGTCATCGAGGGTGCCAAAGTTGAGGATAATTTTGATCCCGTCAGCAAGAAGGGGGTTTCTGACCACGTGGAAATTGCGGTCAAGAACCCAGGGTCAACACCATTGCAAGGGCTGCAGCTCTACTACACGGTGAAAGACTCAACAACCGGCAAGACTGAAAGCTACTACCGAAATTACGAGAGCTTCAAGCTGCCGCAGGGTGCGACAACCGTGCTGCATATAGACGATACAGGTGACGCAAATGCAACGGCTAACGCCACCCACTTTCGCGCCAATCCGAATGCGCTTCTGTATAAATCACAGAACGTAAAAACGCTGACTATCCAGATCGCATCGAAAGGCTACGCGCCCAGCACGGTTTCGATCAAGAAGGATGCCGGCGGCGCAGAAAAGGCCGATTGATTCACTGGATCGCAGCATGACGACGTGATGTGCGCAGACTAGGACTGCCGAAGCGGCGAGCTGCTTGGCAGTCCAGTCTCGATCATTTGAACGCCAGTACCAATACGCCACCCGCCACCATCGCGATGCCCAGCCATTCGCGAGGTGCCGGGCGCTCACCGAGGAAGGCAAACGCGAACACGGCGACAAGCACCAGGCTGAGCTTGTCCACCGGCGCCACCTTGGAAGCCTCGCCCATTTGCAGGGCACGAAAATAACAGACCCATGAAGCCCCGGTGGCAAGCGCCGAGAGCGCTAAGAAAACCCACGTCTTCGCAGGTAGCACAAATAGATTACTCCACTTTCCAGCGAAAACCACAAACGTCGATAAGACGATCAGTACGATGGCAGTGCGCACCAGTGTCGCCAAGTCAGAGTCCACGCCCTGAATGCCAACTTTGGCAAAAATCGCCGTCAGTGCGGCAAACACAGCGGACATCAGTGCCCAGTTGAACCAAGACGTTGTAGTGAACATAGTGCGAACTCCCTTGGGAAATAGACGCATTGTCTGTTGATGCAGCCCATCACGTCCATCTGCTTCGCGAATAGTGGACGCCTAAGTCAGCACTAAGCCTTGCGGAACAAACTGATGTTTCGCAATAAGGGGGCGCTACACCTGCATTGCTTCAACCTCACCCGGAACTCTCATACATGACTGATACAAATACGCTCCAAGCTCTACTTATGGCCGCTGGTATGGCCACAGCAGGTGGAGTCATTTTCGATGAGCCGGCATCAATAAACGCGATCTCAGCTTTGCAGGCACCAGAGACCAGTCTTGCGCGGTACGCCGTAAAGTTTGGCTTGCAGTTTTTGCTTGCTGAAAGCAAACAATGAAACACACCTCTGTGGAGAAGACACTGCCAGGGTTGTTGAATGTCAAAGCCCACGCCGCAACAGTTTCTTTTCAAAACCTTTGGAGGTTTCAAACTAAGGTGCGGGCCGCTTTGACTGATCGCCAATCAGATTGGCGGATCACGGGTGCGATCGCACCTTCTTCGAAAAGTCTGTCTTCGGCGCTTGCCAGCATGGCACGGGGCGCAGACCAGATTCTTGAGTTGGGCGCGGGCACCGGTGCTGTATCTCAGGAACTCTTCAAACTATTTCCGTCCCGCAGCATTCAAGCGGTCGAGTTGCAATCTCGATTAGCGACTGAACTGAAACGGAAGTACCCTGCTTTGAATATTATTGAAGGGACCGCAGCAGCAGCATTGGACACTTACCGCCGTGATGGAGTGACTGCGGTGGTGTCGAGCCTGCCCTTCAGATCCCTGCCGACGACCGTTCGGATTCAGACTGTGCAGAGTATTTGTCAGTATCTCAACGAATCGCCTGGATCGCGCTTTATCCAGTTCACCCATGGTCTTCGGCAGCCCTTTGAAGTCTCAAGTGGCTTCCGATGGATGCGCGTGAAATGGATAGTCAGCAACCTTCCTCCCGCATGTATCTGGCTTTTGACACCCATCGCAGGAATCAGTGATTCGCTGCCATGACCTGCCCCCTGTCAGCCGTACCAAGGTAATGGCAGTTAGTCCGCAAATTTTGGAGAATTGCGGATATGAAGACCACACGATTTACCGATGAGCAAATCATCGGCTTCCTCAAGCAAGCTGAAGCAGGCATGTCCATCAAGGAACTCTGCCGCAGCGGCGGCTTTAGCCAGCCCACTTTTTACAAGTGGCGCTCCAAGTTCGGCGGCATGGAGGCCTCAGATGCTTCCAGGTTGCGAGATTTGGAATCTGAGAACACTAAGCTCAAGAAGCTGCTGGCCGAGGCCCATTTGGACATCCACGCGCTCAAGAGCGTCTTCGGCGTAAAGCGCTAGCCCCACAAGTCAAACGCGAGGCGATTGGCAAGATGATCCAAGACCATCAGCTGTCCGAGCGCCACGCTTGCCGTCTTGTGGGGCTAAGCCGCGACAGCTATCGCAACCCACCCCAGCCAGATCAACTCCGCCGTGATCTGTGCGAGTGCATCGTGGACATTGCCCACGTGCGGCGCAGGTTTGGTTACCGACGCATCCATGATTTGCTGCGCCCAGAGTTCCCGCAGGTGAACCACAAGCGGGTCTATCGGCTTTATCGTGACGCCAACTTGGCTGTGCGCCGTCGCAAGAAGGCCAAGCGGCCATTGAATGAACGCGTGCCGCTGCAGTTGGCACAAACCGTCAACGAGGTGTGGAGTATGGACTTTGTCTCAGATAGCTTGTCCAACGGCCGTAGGATCAAATGCCTCACAGTGGCCGATGACTTCAGCCATGAGTGCGTGGACATCGCAGTGGACTATGGGATTTCAGGTCACTACGTGACCCGTCTACTGGATCAGGCTGCCACCTTCAGGGGTTATCCGTTGGCCGTTCGAACAGACAATGGACCTGAGTTCACCAGTCGCGCCTTTATGGCTTGGGCAACGGCGCATGGCGTGCGCCACATTTTGATTCAGCCAGGACGGCCCATGCAAAACGGCTA
>JALQVQ010000273.1 GCA_023260315.1 Burkholderiaceae bacterium | reverse complement strand
CCTGGATGCCGGCTTGTTTTCCTTGCAGCCCGAGGTTGGCACCAAACTGTTGTGCTTGACGTGCTTGATCAAACGCGGACTGAAGCCCGGTGGCTTGAATGCTGCCCATCTGCGTGGCCAGATTGCGCTGACGCTCGGCCTCCATCAACGCTTGACGGCTGCCGCCAAACGCACCCTGTTGCGTGGCTTGGCTACGTTGCTGCGCCCCAAGAATGTCTGACGCGCGTTGTGCTTCGCGTTGCTGCACGTCCACCACGTTTTGCATGTACGGCGACATATACGCTTGAGTTGCGTACGGGTCTGTGGCTTGGCGAGCGTACTGTTCTCCTGCCCGGGCAGCTTGAGCGCCGTATTGCGCCCCCATACCGCCGTATCCAGCCCCTTGCATGCCTGCTTGCGCACCCATACCGCCGTACTGTGCGCCAAGGCCGCCATACATTCCCGCCTGGCCGGCAGTGCCCAACGCGCCTGTAATACCCGCACCTGTAACGTCAGTGGCTTGGCCAAACTGACCCGGAACTTGCAGATTGGCAGCGCCTTTGCGTCTGCGGTGGTACACCGTCGCTACGGCCGTGGTGCTTGTACTTGTTGCGCCCGCCGCGGCAGCCCAACCCGTCGCCTTATTGCCTGCAGAGCTCAGCATGTTGGTCGCGGCGGCCATTGATACCCATCCGAGCATTAAGCGCGCGCGCGCCAGCCGCCGTGCCGCTTTGCAAGATATTGATGCGGCGCGGCGCGCCAAATGGCCAACCGTTTCAGCGACCACCGAGGCAAATGTCGGCGGTGCCGATACGACCTCACAGGTCTCCACTTTGCGTATCGAACAAACGCTCTGGGATCAGGGTGCCCAAGACGCACGCATTGCGGCCGTGACGACAGGCGCCGATATCAGCGCCTTGCAGCTCGACCTTGAGCAACAAGACCTGGCCATGCAAACCATCAACGCTTGGCAAGCTTTGTTGGCCGCACAGCGGCGGTACAACGCCGCAAACGCAACGGTCAACATCATCGCCGGATTTAAGGCGCAAATGACCCGCCGTGTGGATGCGCAGGCGTCACCGGCTATTGACCTAGAGCTGGTTGACGCCCGTCTGCTACAGACCCAAGTTGAGCGACTGAGCGCTGAAAACAACGTGCAGCTTGCCTTGCAAAATCTGAGTCGCCTCACGGGGATCACCGATTTGAGTGCGCGCCCATGGGCCGCCCCATCGCAGGTGGCAGCACCCTTGACGCGTGCGAGTGAGGCAGCGTTTGAGGCCGCCATTTCCAGAGCCAATTGGGATGCGGTGGTGCAAGGCCATCCGCTGGTCACAAAGGCGCGTCTGGAATACAGCCAAGTTGGCGAACAGTTGAGGGCAAAACAAGCCGATCGTTGGCCCCAAGCCTACGCGCGCATCGACCAACCCCTTGCCAACAACCCGCTCACTGGCAGCAACCAAGCGACGCTGTTGGTTGGTCTTCGCTACACACCGGGTGCCGGTTTTAGCACCCAGTTGGAAGCGCAAGCGCTGGCAACGCGCCTCGAGGCGCAGTCTTTCGAAATCGACAAAGCCGCGCGTACCGTCGATCAGTTGATCTATGACGACCAACAGACTTTCAGTGTGAGTGTCGCGCATGCGGCCGCTCAGTCATTGTCGTTGGCGGGGTCACAACGCGTCCTTGCCTCCTACGAGCGCCAATTCCAAGCTGGCCGAAAAACGTGGCAGGACCTACTCAACGCGGCACGCGAGGTCGCACAAAACGCCTTTAGCTTGAGTGACACGCAGAGCACGATTCAGGGTGCGATGTATCGCCTCCAAGTGCGACTAGGCGTGTTGTCAACCATGGCCGAACACTGACGCAAGATGGCATCTACACACCAAAATTTAGCGTGGGCTTTTAAGCGCCTCGCACAAAACCAAAATAACCGGTTGGACAATTTGCGGTTCAATGCGGCATTCCAGTCATTGCCCGAATCAGCCGCCGCGCCACAACTTTTGGCACAGCTGTGCCAAGCCATGGGGATGCAGAACCCACAATGGTTAAAGGCGCCCGATGTGGTGCTGCTGCCCTGTTTGGCCTGTACCGAAAATCTGGGATGGGTACTCCTCACTGAGCAGACGCCACAAGGTAACTGGGTCGCGGTCAGTCGCAAGGCCAAACACATCATCGCCCCTGAGGCCCTTGCAGACGTTTGCGCGACGGTCGAAACCGATACCCGCACGGTCGGCTTCGGCTGGAAGGCATTGTTTGGCAAGGTCGATGCCGAAGACTCCTTTATCAGCAACGTCTACGCGGCATTGCGCCTGTACCGCAGAGACATCATCGAGGCCTGTGTCGCGTCGCTGTTCATCGGTCTACTCACGCTGGTCACCTCGCTTTTTTCAATGCAGGTCTACGACCGCGTCATACCAACACGCAGCGGCTACACACTGGTGATACTGGCCTCAGGGGTGTTGCTGGCCATCATCATGGAGTTCGCGATGAAGCACGCCCGCGCGCACCTCATGGACCCCGTGATTGTGGGCATGGATAGCCGCCTGTCGCGTGCCATATTTGCACGATTGCTCAACCTGCGTGTTGACCAGCTACCCGCGTCAGTTGGATCGCTGGCAGGCCAGGTCCGCGGGTACGAGCAGGTGCGGGGTTTCTACACCGCCAGCACGCTGTTTACGCTAGTCGACTTGCCACTCGCCCTGCTGTTTGTGCTCGTCATCATGTTCATCAGTGCGCCAATTGTGGCGGCTGTGCCGCTGGTGTTTGGCCTCATTGCCTTGTTTGTTGGTCTCACAATCCGCGCCAAGATCATGCAAACCGCAATCGACGGCGCGCAATATTCAAACCTCAAAACAGGTATCTTGGTTGAGACCGTCGAGGGCATCGAAACCATAAAGTCAGGTGCAGGTGGCTGGAAGTTTCTCGCGCGGTGGATCAATGTCAATCAACAGACGATCCAAAACGACCTCAAAACACGCCACCTCAGCGACAGCGTCAGCTACCTCTCTGCGTCCATCCA
>JALQVQ010000082.1 GCA_023260315.1 Burkholderiaceae bacterium | reverse complement strand
CTGACAGCGCTTAACTTTGAGTTTGTAAGCGTCGATAGCTTCAGCCTTCAACGCTCCGGCGCGGCCATGCTGTTCACCGTGGTTGGCGGGTCTGCGCTGATTGGAGGTGCGGTGATCGGCGGCGTTTTGATGGTCGCCGCGATGGTGATTCTGTCAACCTACACGCCCGCTTGGTTGCTTTATGTTGGCCTGCTGTTTGTCTGGGTAGTAATGCGGGTGCCGGGTGGCCTGTCGGGTATGCAATGGTTGGCGGGCCTGCGATGGCGGTCGTTTCCTGCCTTCGCTGGCTTGGTGCTGGGCACCATTGTTTTGATTGAGATGACCTACCACTGGGTCACGGAAGTCGGCGCAGGCATGCCACCCGAGTTGGCCCTTCTGGGTCTGCGCGTTGACGTGAGTCAAGCCGCACACTGGTGGCTGGCAGTCTGTGTTACCGCGGTCAGCATCTGGGTTTTAAGTGCCCAGTCTCAAAGCCGGGAAGGGGTGAAACCATGACCCAGCCTTTATTAAGTCTGCACCACGTGGGACATCAATTCGGTGCAACAACGGTTTTGCAAGATGTTTCACTGGCCGTGATGCCCGGCGAAATCATGGGACTGATCGGGCCGAACGGCGCGGGCAAATCAACGCTGTTCAATCTCATCTCGGGCGAGTTCAAACCCACACACGGACACATCGAGTTGAGGGGTAAGCGTCTCAACGGCTTACCGCCACACACCATTGCGCGGTTGGGGGTGGGGCGCAGCTTTCAAATCAGTCGGGTATTCGGGTCGCTGACCGTGGCGCAGAGTTTGACTGCGGCCTGCCTCTGGCGCGGGGGCTTCGGCTACGGCTTTTGGAACCCGATACGCCGGCGCAGCAGCCTTTTTCAGGCTGTCGATGCGCAAGTTGAGCGCCTGATGACCGGGCTCGCACTGACGCATAAACGCGATACACCAGTGGGCGAATTACCCTACGCCGACCAGCGGGCCGTTGACATCGCGCAAGCGGTGGGCAGTGGCGCTCAACTCCTGCTCCTAGATGAACCCACAGCGGGCATGAGCCAAGCGCAAACAACCCAATTTCTCGAACGGATTGCTGACATTACGCACGACAAAACCATTCTCTTAATCGAACATGACATGGGTGTCGTTTTCGAACTCGCCCACCGTGTGGCCGTGTTAGTTGATGGCCGTTTGGTCGCCTGTGATGTCCCTGAGCAGGTTCGGAAAGACCCGGCGGTGCAACGCGCCTATTTGGGCGAATGGCGCGAGGAAGGGGAGTCATGGCCACGTTGACGTTAGAGCGATTGTGGGCCTTCTATGGCCTGGCCCCCGTGCTTCGTGGCATCAATTTGACGATCAGCACAGGAGAAATCGTGACGGTTCTGGGCCGCAACGGCTCGGGACGCTCGACTTTAGCCAAGGCCATCATGGGCTTGGTCCGAACAGAGGGTGCTTTGACCTGGGCCGGGATATCGCTGGCCAACCGACAGCCCTTCGAAGTGGCACAGGCGGGCATTGGATTCGTCCCCGAGACACGCGACGTCTTCCCCGATCTGACCGTCGAGCAAAATCTGCAACTCGGTTTGCCACGTCACGCCATCGCGCGTGGGGCGCATCTGGCGTGGGGCATCGCCGATGTCTTCAGCCTGTTTCCACAACTTGAGAAACGCCTCAAAACACCCGCAGGCGTGTTGTCTGGTGGCGAGCAGCAAATGCTCTCGCTGGCACGCAGCACCTTGGGGCAACCACAGCTGCTCATCGTCGACGAACCCACGGAAGGGCTTGCGCCCCAATTGGTGATGCAAGTCGCACAATTTCTGACGGCCATCAAGTCCCAAGGCGTGGGGGTGCTGTTGATGGAGCAAAAATTGCAAATGGCCTTGGCGATTTCTGATCGCGTGTCGGTGATGGGCGGCGGCACCATCGTGTTTGATGGCACTGTCGAAGCCTTTCAACGTGATCCGACGCTGCGCAGTCAGTGGCTGGAATGTTAGGAATGCGACCGGTATTACCAACCCCCGGAGTCACAAAGATGCCAGGCACCTCCATTAAGATCGTGTAAATTCGAACGCGTGTTCTTTTTTAATTGAAGCAACCGGGTCAGCAGGAGATCGCATGACAGCCCACTACACCGTCACCGACCGCATCGCGGTCATCACCATGGATAACCCACCCGTCAACGGCCTGGG
>JALQVQ010000079.1 GCA_023260315.1 Burkholderiaceae bacterium | reverse complement strand
TGTGATCGATACGGACGACTTCAGCAGAGATCACCTCACCCGTGCGCATTTCGGCACGTTTCAATGACTCTTCAAATAGGGCGGCAAAAGATTCGGACATGAAATTTTCCTATTTGGCTTCACTCACATGACACAGCGCAGGAGATGCAAACGACAAAGCGTGCAAACACGTGCAACAAAGAGATGTAGAGGGAGTGGCCAGTTTTGCAGCAGAGCTGCGGGGTTAAGTTAAACATCCTGCCTCGCAGCAGGCCACTGGGGGCCCGACGTACGATTTAGGTCTTTGGTTGCTTACCTTGCCACCAGTTCAAAACCAATTGGATCGATTCATCGATACCCATGTCGGTGTTGTCTAGTTGCATGGCATCTTCAGCTGGCTTGAGGGGCGCGTGTGTGCGATTGGTATCGCGCGCATCACGCTCTTGCAAATCGGCGAGAAGATCGTCGAGTTTAGCAGGAATTCCCTTCGAAATCAATTGGCTGTAGCGTCTCTCGGCCCGTTTTTGGGCACTGGCCGTCAGAAAAACTTTAAGCGGAGCCTGCGGGAAGATGACGGTCCCCATATCCCGGCCATCTGCGACCAGGCCAGGCGCCTTGGCGAAGCGGTGTTGCAGCTCAAGCAGGGCCTGTCGAACCGGCCCAATCGCACTCACGCGTGAGGCGCCCATGCCAGCGGCCTCGGTGCGAATGCGTTCACTGACGTCGTTTTCCCCCAACAAAACGCGGTCGCCATCAAAACGCACCGCCATGTTCGCCGCCACAGCGGCCACCTTTTCGGCATGTGCTGGGTCGGCAAGGTCACTGACTTGGGTGGATAGCCCCGCCATCTCAGCGGCAACACCCACCAACCGGTAAAGGGCGCCAGAGTCGAGCCAAGCGTAGCCCAGTGCTTGGGCAACACCTTGGGAAAGCGTGCCTTTGCCAGACGCGGTTGGCCCATCGATACAAATGACGGGTACGGCGCCGGGCCTGTTTGTGGTGACGCTGAAAAGATCCTCGAAATAATCGGGGTAAGTTTTTGCAACGCAGTGCGGCTCATTGATGCGAATGGGTAAGTCAGCGGGGTTGAGCGCTGCCAACGAAAAACACATCGCCATGCGGTGGTCATCGTACGTGTCGATGGGCGCGGTACGCCACGCGCGGGCGTCGGCGGGAGGCGTCACGCACAGGTAATCTGCACCTTCCTCAACGGTGGCGCCCAATTTGCGTAGCTCGGTCGCCATGGCGGTCAATCGATCGGTTTCTTTCACGCGCCAACTGGCGATGTTGCGCAGTGTGGTGGTGCCATCGGCATACAGCGCCATGGCTGCCAGTGTCATGGCGGCATCGGGAATGTGATTGCAATCCAGATCGATGGCCTTCAGTGGCCAAGCCCCTCTTTTGACATGGAGGTGGTTATCGCCGCCACTGATGTCGGCCCCCATCATGGCCGCAGCCTCAATGAAACGAATGTCACCTTGGATGGACTGAAGCCCAACACCTTGAATGGTGACACCGCTTGTGGCGCCCAGCGCGCCCAGGGCGACGAAGTAGCTCGCTGACGAGGCGTCTGCTTCAACATGAATTTTTCCGGGTGACCGGTATCGGCTGCCGCCCGGAATGGTGAAGCGCCGCCACTCATCGCGTTGCACCTGAACACCGAATTGAGACAACAACTTCAGGGTGATTTCGATGTAGGGCTTGGATATCAACTCACCCACCACCTCGATCACCACATCTTGCTCAGCCACCAGTGGCAAAGCGAGCAGTAGGGCGGTTAAAAACTGGCTCGATACATCGCCGCGAACGGGGATGGGGGCAGCGAGGTTCAAGGCATGCGTTGCCCCATCGCCCAGCCGCAGTGGTGGGTAGCCGGGTTCCCCTAAGTCGGTCACAACACCACCCAGTACGCGCAGGGCATCCACCAAGTCCCCGATGGGACGCTCGTGCATACGCGGTACGCCGGACACGGCAAATGAGCCGCCTTGGGTACTCGCCATGAGAGTCAGCGCGGCGGTAAGGGGACGCATCGCGGTGCCCGCGTTGCCCAGAAACAGCGCTGCCGATTTGGTTTTTAGTTGCCCATTCAGACCCACGACACGAACCTGGTTGACGCCTGTTTCAGTCACCTCGCAGCCCAAGGCCTTGAGTGCTTCGAGCATCACATGCGTGTCATCAGATGACAGCAAGTCGTGCACCTCTGTTGCGCCATCACACAACGCCGCCAGCAATAAGACACGGTTTGAAATGCTTTTTGAACCGGGCAACGTCACAGTTCCGTGAGCGCTGGCGATGGGGGGCAAATCGAGAAAGGGTTGTTTAAACATAACGTGATCAGGCAGCAAGGCGCCCGTGAGTCAAGCCGCGTCGTCTTCGTTTGATGGGACGCGACCGGATGAAAGTTTCCAAGCCTTGCGCCTCACGCTGGCTTGGGTTATGAGGCTTGTCAGTGCCTCAGCGTCGCCTTGTATCAGGCTGTTTTTGAGGTCTGCCAAGGCCGTCTCAAAGGAGTT
>JALQVQ010000029.1 GCA_023260315.1 Burkholderiaceae bacterium | reverse complement strand
CGGCTTGTTTGATCAAGCGCGCTTGGGGGTTATCGGGGTGTACTTCAAAGTACTGTGACATACGCCCTCATTGCAGTAATTCCCAAACCGGCTTGACGCCCGTCGGGAGTGGGGGGAGTTGGCCCAGATCGATTCGGCTTTCTTCAGGGCTGTGGAAGTCGCTACCCCGCGAGGCGTAGAAGTCGAACTCCCGCGCGAGGTCTGCATACTGCGCAAATTCAGCGACGTTGTGACTGCCGGTGACAACCTCGATGGCTTGACCGCCGTGCGCTTTGAATTCGCTCATTAAGGCAAACTCGATTGTGGGCGTCAGTCCATACCGCGCCGGGTGTGCGACGACCGCAACGCCACCAGCCTCCGTGATCCACCGAACCGCATCGCCCAACTTGGCCCACCGGTGGGGGACGAAGCCTGGTTTGTTATCCGCTAGGTATTTTCGAAAGACATCGTGTGTGTCACGCGCCATACCAATGTCAACGATGTAGCGAGCAAAGTGCGTTCGAGAGATCAGCTCTGGATTGTCGACATATTGCAACGCGCCCTCATAGGCGCCTTTGATCCCCACTTTGGCCAGTTCAGCGGCCATTTCTTTGGCGCGGTTGTCACGTCCCGCGCGCGTTTCGCGCAGCCCCTGGACCAAGCCGGGGTGGTGAGGGTCAAATCCCAAGCCAACAATGTGCACGGTGACGCCTGCAAAACTGACTGAGATTTCCGTGCCCGTCACAAAGGCCAAACCAATATCCGCCGCTGCCGCTTGCGCCGCTGCCTGGCCAGCCAGCTCGTCGTGATCGGTCAGTGCCCACAACGTGACGCCATTCGCCTTGGCGCGGTGCGCCAGCGCTTCGGGGCTGAGCGTGCCATCGGAAGCCGTTGAGTGACAGTGTAAGTCGGCGTTCACAGCGCCGCCCCTTCAATTAAAAATCGCACGCGGCGCTGTCCCTGCCAGTTATCGGTCTCTAGTTTGAAAGCCAACAAAGCCTCGCTGGGTAGCGGCTCCGTGCGACCGAACCAAATACCGTCCACGGGTTGACCTTGATGCTTCAATTTCAGTGCGAGGTGCTTTTCGCCCACGATACGCTGCGATACGACGGTCAGTGACTCACTGAAAACGGGTGTTGAAAAGCCCTGTCCCCAAACCGCTTTTTGGATGTGTTCCACCATGTCGGGGTGTCGGTATTCAGGCGCGAGGGGCCCATCGGTTTCGATGATGTGGGTGAGGGTTTTAATATCCAACCACTCTGAGGCGACTTGTTGCAAAGCTGCCTCGAACACATCCAATTGATCAGCGTCAATCGTGCAGCCCGCCGCCATCGCATGGCCACCAAAGCGCAGCAACACACCGGGGTGCCGTTTGGCCACAAGATCAAGGGCGTCTCTGAGGTGAAATCCAGGAATGGAGCGGCCAGACCCCTTTAGCGTAGCCTCCGCCGCTTGCTCATTGTAAGCAACCGCTTGCATTTCTGCCGCTTGCTTTTGCGCCTTCGCTTGTCTTGCGCTCATTGCAAGAGAGCCAATTCCAAAAATAACTGCCGGTATCGCTGATGACATTATGAAGTCCCCACGCTTAATTTATATTCAAGGCCCAGGACCGTCATAGGCAACGGAACGGACTGACTGATTGTGATTTGACCGGTTGCGCTGTACCCCAGGATCCCATGAGCTGTTTTTAAACCGGTAAACGGCTGAACCGCTGAGTCCAAAACATCCTCGCCAAAGTTTCGAAAGGCAATGTTTTTGCCGTTTAGTGTTAGATTTTTCGTTTCATACAGTAGCGCGTCGATCTGCACGATCCGCTTCTTAACGCCCTGGACAGATCCAGTTGGTAGTGTTGGCTCGGTCGGCATTGTCTTAGCGCTTACCGCGTAGTCCAAGCCCACCTGGTAACTCGATGTCGC
>JALQVQ010000165.1 GCA_023260315.1 Burkholderiaceae bacterium | reverse complement strand
TTAAACGAGAAGCGCGCCCTAGTGATCAAGAAGTGTTAACCATGCGTTTGGTTGATCGTCGTGTTTGCGGAACGCTATGGCCTTAATCCAGATGGATCACGCTGCAAAAACTATTACATTAATGAAAGTGTTGGGATTGCGCTCGGCTTTCTGATCGCCGCGATCCACAATGCAGGTCTTGTCTGAATTGCGCCCTTATTACGAAGACTTGATGGCTAAATATTTGCCGAGCACGCTACAGTTTTAATGCGGCTCCAGTAGCGCTTGGATCTCAGGTAGCGTGAGCAAGTCGTCGTAGTTATTGGCCACCGCCAACACGTGTGGTTGCCAAAGTTCATTGGCTTTGTGAGAGGTTGCCAGGCCCACTGCGCGCATGCCACCGCGTCTCGCCGCTTCGATGCCGAACGGCGCATCTTCAAAGACGACACAGTTTTCTGGCGCCATTCCGAGGCCGCGTGCAGCGGCTAAAAATATGTCTGGCTCTGGTTTGCCACGGTGGCCTTCGTCCCCCCCCACAACAATCTGTGGCGGGTATTGCAAAGCAAGATGTTTAAGCGCAAATGCGATGTTGGTGCGGTCACCAGCGGTACCCATCGCCCACGGGATCCCCACCTTGGTGATTCGCTCTATAAATGCCTTAAACCCGCGAACCTCTCGAAAATCCGCCTCAAACAAATCGCGGTAAAGGGACTCTTTGTGGTCAACGTAAGCAAGCGCTGTTTTCGTATCGATCGGGCGTTCGAACAGAAGGTCCATGCACTCCACGCAGGTCCGCCCCGTCGTCATTTTTAAGATTGTTTCAAGGGGCTGTTTAAGGTGGTGCGCCTCTGCAAAGAGAGCCCAGCTTTGCGCGTGATACCCCATCGAATCAATCATGGTGCCATCCATATCGAAGATAAAGCCGAGTTTTTTCATCTTGGTATTCCTGAGTGTGGGGAGATTATCTTTTTTTTCTAATTCATACACTATTCAATTACTCTGATGGCAGAATACGGTGAGTCGCAATTCCAACAGGGTCGTTATCTTTTAGGAGACTTCAGGTGGTTCAATCTGTTCGATACGGGGTTATTGGCTGCGGGATGATGGGGCAGGAGCACTTGCGAAACATCGCACTTTTGCCGGGTGCTAGCGTTTCCATCATTTACGAGCCCAATGACGGCATGGCAACCAGCAGTTTGGCAATGGTGCCCGGCGCGCGGCGCGCCTCGTCAATTGCTGAGGTGGTGACGGCCGCGGACGTCGATTGTCTGTTCATTTCGAGCCCAAACTTTCGTCACGCCGAGCAAATCCGTGAGATCGCGTCGTTGCGGTCCTTGCCGGTCTTACTTGAGAAGCCTGCCTGTACGAATTTGGCTGATGTGGCCTCACTCGCACAGTTGGCGCGCAGTTTTGGCGCGCCAATTTGGGTTGCCATGGAGTACCGGTACATGCCACCGGTTGCCCGCCTGATCGACGCGGTGCACGCGGGCGATGACATTGGGGCGGCCACATTATTCTCGATTCGGGAGCACCGCTTCCCTTTCTTAGCGAAGGTGGATGACTGGAATCGATTCAACCAGTACTCGGGTGGCACGTTGGTTGAAAAATGTTGTCACTTTTTCGATTTGATGCGCTTGATGACCCGCAGTGAACCGATCCGTGTGTTTGCGTCTGCGTCGGTCGCCAATAACCATTTGGACGAACGTTATCCGTTGGGGGTGCCAGACATTTTAGATAACGCTTATGTCATCGTCGACTTCGCAAACGGGCAGCGTGCGTTTCTTGAGCTGTGCATGTTTGCAGAAGGCGCAAGATACCAAGAGGAAATCTCGGTGGTTGGTAACAAAGGCAAAGTCGAGTGCTTTGTGCCGGGGCCCGGTCGCTTTTGGCCAAAGCACTTAGGCGATGCGCCGATACCGAAACTGGTACTCAGTCCGCGTACGCCGAAAGGGCCAAAAGAGTTGGAAGTGCCAGTGGATCCGACACTGCTTGCGGCGGGTGACCACAACGGGTCGACCTTTTATCAACACCAACGCTTTAATGCGGTCGTGCGTGGTGAGGGGGCGGTTGAGGTGACGTTGCGAGATGGCCTTGCCGCTGTCGTGATGGGACTCGCTGCGCAGCAGTCTGCGGCAACGGGTGAGGCCATCAGTTTGACCCGCGGGGAGTTTGATCTGAAGGCGCTCTTAGGGTAGGCGTCAGGCAAAAAATGAAAAAATTTTGACAAATTCATTCAGTATTCGTATAAACACTAGATTCCTTTTTTTGTTAGCTGTCGTACATTTTCAACTTGTATCTAAAACCAGGAGACTTAAATGACTTTTAAACGTTTGCACCCCCTTGCTTTGGCCGCTGGAATGGCCTTGATGGCTGGTATCTCGCATGCCGGCGAGATCCGCGTCATGTGCTACCAAGATGGCGTTGAGTGCGATGTCACCGCTGAGCAGGCGAAGCGCTTTGAGGCCCAAAACCCAGGCACCAAAGTTGTTGTTGATGTGGTGCCCTACAAGTTCGTGCAAGAGCAGTTGCCAGTTCAGTTGGCAGCCGGTGAGGGCCCCGATATCGCACGTGTGACCAATTTGGGTGGTTTGTCGCAGTACTACATGGACATCTCTAGCCACCTGAAAGACCGCAAGTACTGGGATACCAATTTTGGCGCGACAGCCGGCTGGTTGGCGCCCAAGCCGAACGACAAGGGCATCTATGGCTTTATGTCTCAGCTGACCATGACTGGACCGTTCGTTAATAAGACCCTGTTCGAACAAGCCAAGGTGGCGATGCCCGGGCCAAAAGCGACCTGGGACGATTGGGTCGCGGCAACCAACAAGGTCGCCAAAGCCACCCAAACCAAAGCAGCGATGGCGTGGGACCGTTCTGGCCATCGTTTTGCAGGCCCCGCAGTGAGCTACGGTGCGGCAATGTTTGACGCCAAAGGCGAGCCCGTTATTGATGCCGGTTACAAGTCTGCCGTTGAGAAATTTGTTGGATGGCACAAAGATGGCACGATGTTGCGTGAGGTTTGGGCTGGTTCTGGCGGGTCGAGCTACGCCTCGTCTGTCGATGAGTTCATCAACGGTAACGTCGTCATGGTCCTCGCCGGTAGCTGGCAAATCAATAACCTGAATAAAAAGGTTGGCGATAACTTTGATTGGGCAGCTGTGCCTAACCCCTGCGGTACCAAAGCTTGCTCGGGCATTCCCGGCGGTGCGGCTTGGGTTGCATTGAAAACCAGTAAGTCACCCAAAGAAGTTGCCGCTTTCATGGACTTCATCGCAAGTGAAGCCTCCTACGCTGAATTCACAGGTAAGACTTTCAACATCCCAGCCCACGCGGGTTTGGCTAAGAAAGGGGCAGACTACGCGGGTGCGACACCGGCAGTCAGTAATGCACTCAAGGTGTTCAGTGGTGGTGTGGCGAACTTGGCCCCAGCGGCGTATGCCTTCCAAGGCTACAAGTACAACCGCGCCATCATGTTGCCGACGGTCACCCGTGTAACGCAAGCCATTGTTGGCGAGATGTCGACACCTGATGCAGTCGCCAAAATCAGCTCTGACATGATGGACGCTGTGAAAGAAGCGAAGAAGTAAGCAATACCAGCCCCTGGTGACGATGAGCAGAGTGGCGGCGCCACTCTGCTTTTTATTGCCCATATCTTTTTACCGACGGCATCAAAGCCGGCTTCGAGGTGAGATGTTGAGACTGCTATCTGGATTTTTCAACTTGCTTGAACCCCTGTTCAAGGTTGCGCAAAGCGTGCTGGGCGTGAACCGCGTCGCGTGGCTGTTTGTGGCTCCCAACCTTTTGGTGTTCGGCCTTTTCACCTTTCTGCCGATTACGATTAACTTTTTCTACGCCGCTACAGCGGGTGTTGAGTTGATGCCTGCCAACCGCCCATACAGCGGTCTTGATAATTTCCAAACCTTGTTGCATTGCGCGGACTACACCGATTTATCGACGTGTAACAAGGACATCTTTTGGCGCGCAGTTTTAAACACCCTCAAGTTCAGCTTGATTCAAGTGGTGTTGATGGTGGTTTTCTCTTTGATCACGGCGCTGGTGCTGAACCGGAAAATTATCGGTCGTGGCTTTTGGCGTAGTGTCTATTTTTATCCTGTTCTTTTGTCGCCTGTTGTCGTTGCGCTGATCTGGAAATGGTTGCTGCAGAGCCAAGGCGCCTTCAATGCGGGATTGGTTGCGATGGATGTACAACCGATCGAATGGTTAACCGTTGCCGATTGGGCGTTCTTCTGGACGGTCTTCGTGTCGATTTGGGCACACATGGGCTTCTACACGCTCATCATCTTGGCTGGGTTGCAGGCAATCCCGCGGGACCTCTACGAGGCGGCTGAGATGGATAGAGCGAGCCCATGGCGAACCTTGACGCGGATCACACTGCCGCTCCTCATGCCCAACCTGATCGTTGTGTTGGTTTTGGCTGCCATTAAAGCGGTCCAGGTGTTTGACGAGGTTTTTGTTTTGACAGGTGGTGGTCCTGGGTCTGCGACCACGTTCATCGTCCAGTTCATTTATCAGACGGGTTTCGCCGAGCAAATTCACCTATACGGATTGGCAGCGGCAGCCTCACTGACGCTCGCCACCTTCCTCGTCATTTTGACGTTGGCGCAATTGCGTTTGTCCAAGGCAGACGACATGGGAAAGAAGGGGCACTGAAATGACTGTTTGGAAAATGCTCACCGCAACCAAAGGTCGGCGCCGCCTCGACTGGACCGATACCGTCAGCTACCTATACCTTGTTGTCGGTTTGGTCGTGATGTTTGCACCAGTCCTTTGGTTGGTCATGTCATCGTTCAAGACGGAGTCGGCGATTTCCCAGTTCCCACCGACTTTCTTGCCGTACACCCAGCAGTCGGTTAGCGTGCCCGGGCGGGAGGGGCAGTTCCCGCTTTATCGCGTCACAACCGAGAGTGGTGAGACGAAGGTGCTGGCGCAGATCAGTCGGATCGGTGTTGTCGCAACCATGGTCGATCCAGCCGCACCCGAGACCAAGGTCAGGGTGAATATTCAAGCACGCGAACCCGTCACGTCGCTGCAATTTGCTTGGGAAAATTACACCGACCTGTTTGGAAAATTCACGTTCGGTAAATATTTATGGAACAGCGTTTTCATCACGGTTGTGGCGACGCTCATAACGCTTCTGTTCAACTCGATGGCGGCGTTTGCGTTGTCGAAATACCGATTCACCGGACAAAAAGCCGTCTATCTGCTGATCATCGGCACGTTGATGATTCCGCCCACCATTATTTTGGTCCCCGTTTTTCTGGTGATCAACGAGGTGGGACTGCTCAACAGCCTGTGGGGGGTCATCCTGCCCGCCGTGGCGACACCAACGGGTGTCTTCTTGCTGCGTCAATACATGTTGACGATTCCAGATGAGCTGATCGAGGCCGCGCGGATGGATCACGCGAGTGAGTGGCGGATTTATTGGCGGATCGTGTTGCCGCTGTCAGCGCCCGCGCTCGCCGTGTTGGCTATTTTTTCTGTGATGTGGCGTTGGAACGACTTCTTGCTTCCTCTGATCGTTTTGTCGAAGAACGAGGTTTTTACCCTGCAGTTGGCGTTGAATTCGTTCCAAGGTGAGCTGAATACGCAATGGCATTACCTGCTTGCGATGACCGTCATCACGCTCATCCCCGTGACCCTTGTTTTTGCATTTTTACAGCGCTACATCACGACTGGAATTGCCAGTGCTGGCGTGAAGTAACGCCACGATTCGACATCATTAGGATTTATTGTGTCTACCTTAGAACTTCAAAATATCAAAAAATCGTTCGAGCAGACGACCGTCATACATGGCGTCAATCTCTCGATTGAGAATGGTGAATTCGTGGTTTTCGTCGGCCCATCTGGCTGCGGTAAGTCAACGCTGCTGCGCATGATTGCGGGATTGGATTTCCCAACGTCGGGCTCAATCCTCATTGACAGCGAGCCGGTTAACCACATTGGTGCTGCTGACCGTGGTTGTGCCATGGTGTTTCAGTCGTACGCGCTTTATCCGCACATGACTGTTTATGACAACATGGCCTTTGGCCTTGAGAACGCCCACGTGCCGAAGGCTGAAATCGTCAAAAAGGTGGGCGAGGCGGCTGCTTTGCTCCGTTTGGATACCTTGCTCAAGCGGCGCCCAACTCAGCTCTCAGGCGGTCAGCGCCAGCGGGTTGCCATTGGTCGCGCGATCGTACGTAATCCCAAGCTGTTTTTGTTTGATGAGCCGCTGTCTAACTTGGATGCGGAGCTTCGGGTCTCGATGCGCACCGAATTGCGTGAATTGCATCAGCGCTTAAAGTCAACCATGATTTATGTGACCCATGATCAGGTCGAGGCCATGACCATGGCTGACAAAATTGTTGTTTTGCGGGACGGTCGAATCGAGCAGGTCGGTACGCCTGAGGCGCTCTACGACACCCCCGACAACCTGTTCGTTGCCGGTTTTATTGGTAGCCCACGCATGAACTTCATTCCTGTTGAAGTGGTTCGTGCAGATGCCGCGTGGGCATCTCAGCTGCCCGCTGGCGCGGTCACTGTTGGTGTGCGTCCCGAGCACTGGCTACTGCCCGAATCGGGCGGTGGTATTCCCCTTACAGCAGTCAGTAACGAGTACCTAGGCGCTCAGAGGTTGGTGCACGCGCGGTTGGCGGACGGCACGCTTGTTGACTTGCTCATGGATGGTCAAAATCCGATCCCCGTGGGGTCGATGCGCTCAGCGATGCCAGTGGCTGGGCGGTGGCATGCGTTTGATGCTGACGGGAAACGCATCGCCGCCGGCTGAGGAGGGGAGCCGGTTAGACCGGCTTGCAGCAGCGCTTAGGCCAGAACAGCTTGGCCCTCGAAGGTTCCAAACTGGCTGCGCCAAAAGCTCAATGCATCGGCGTCTTGGTGAGCGAAGTCGGCGACTTGGCCAATTAAGATGACGTGATCGCCAGCGTCGACGGTCTGGTATCTCTTGCACTCGAACCACGCGGCGCCATCGTTTAAGCGCAAGATGCCATTGGGTTGGCGGGTCGCGCTGACGCCGTTAAACCGTTCGCTGATGGGTCCACGGGCAAACTGCATAGCGAGTGCGCGTTGCTCGGCTGACAGAATACTCACACAAAAGCCGTCTGCCGACATGAACGCGTCGAAACTGCTCGCGGTCTTCTGGATACTCCACAGAACCAAGCGAGGGTTGAGCGAGACGGACGCAAACGAGTTACAGGTCATCGCCCAGTCCGCGTCGTTCCAGTGCGTGCTGACGACGGTAACACCGGTCCCGAAGCAGCCCAGCGCTTGGCGATAGGCCTTGGTGTCATCAATTACGGGCGCTGGCGTTGCGACTTTTTCTGCGAGTGCGGTCATGTGGTTTTTTTGGGTTGTATGGCGGTTAGGGCGTTGTGACATCAGGGCACTTCATGTCCATTTGCCAGCTCGTAGAGTTCGTACCAAGTCTGCCTGTCCATTGGCACGTCCATCGCTTGACCGAACGTCGCGATGCGGTCGATCTGATTACTACCCATGACCGGTATGACACCGACCGGGTGGTGCATCAGCCAGGCAATGGCCACCGCGACGGTATCGACCCCGTGCTGGTTCGCGAGGTCCGCCAATTTTTGATTCAAACGAGCGGCTGCAGTCCCGGGTTGGTCAGCCTCGGATAAAAGACGACCGCCACCCAAGGGAGACCACGCCATCAGGGGCATACGGTGCGTTTGCGCGTGTGCGACTTGCCCATTCGTGAACGGTTTGGTCTGCATCAAACCCAGTTCGATTTGATTTGTTTGAAGCCGGTTCGTCATGCGCGACTGCAGGAGCTCTACATCCCACGGCATGAAGTTTGAAACCCCAACACCCCGAACTTTGCCAGAGGCGATCAGTCCATCCAGACATGAACCGAGTGCGTCTGCGTCCATCAGCGGGTCGGGGCGATGAATCAACAAAAGGTCGATCACATCCACACCGATGCGGGTCAGCGAGCGCTCCACGCTCGCCGTCACATGCATCGGGGAGGTGTCGTAGTGCTTCACACGGGTGTTGGGCCACTGGCTGGACAGCAGCATGATGTCTGTCTTTGTGACGATTTCAATTTGGTCTCGTAAAGCAGGTCTGGCCTTGATGGCCTCACCAAACAGTGCCTCACATCGGTAGTCGCCGTAGATGTCAGCATGGTCAAACGTGGTGAGGCCCTGAGCCAAGCAGGCATCGATTCTGGCGAGGTTGGCGTTGACGCTCGTGTCGGTGGCATCCGCCAACCGCCACACCCCATAAGCCATCGCGCTCAGTTCGACGCCATTTGCAAAGTGCATTCGTTTCATTGTTTTTACTTTCGCTTGCCAACGCCCAAGGGCGTTGCGGGTGTGGTCGATGGCACACGTCCATAGGCGTGAGGGAGTGACACGGTCTTAAGTTGTGGAAGCACTTTGGTGCCGAAAATTTCACATTCCTGCAGGTGTGGGTAGCCTGAGAAGATGAACGATCGAATGCCCATTTTCATGTAGTCGTCGATTTTGGACATGACTTGGTCAACACTGCCGACGAGTGCTGCACCGCATCCACTGCGTGCGCGGCCGACGCCTGTCCACAAGTTTGGCTCGACATAGCCGTCTTCGTCTGCCCGGTCACGATTGGCGCTTTGCAGGGAAACCCCTAGGCTCTTGGCATCGAGCGCGCGGTTGCGAATCGCAGCGCCTGCTGCATCGTCTAATTTCGAAACCAGTTCGTCGGCATACTCTCGGGCTTCTTGCTCCGTGTCACGCACAATCATGTGCACGCGCAGTCCGTAGTCGAGAAGGCGGCCATGTTTTTCAGCTTGCGCGTGGACGTCCCGCATGCGCTGCGCCAACATGTCCTTTGGCTCGGGCCACATCAGATAGGTGTCACAGTGTGCGCCGCAAAGCGCCAAGGCATCGGGGCTGTAACCGCCAAAATAAAGCAGCGGGCCCCCATTGATTTGGTAAGGGCGGACGGGGTCCGTAGAGAGCCCCTTCAGCTTATAAATTTCGCCGTCGTAATTGATTTCGTCCTGCGTCCAAGCCTGTTTCAAGATTTCCACCACTTCCCAGGAGCGACGGTAGCGGTAAGCACTGTCGGCCTGCTCGCCGGGAAAATCTGATGAGATCACGTTGAGCGTTAAGCGGCCCTGCAAAATATGATCGAGTGTCGCGACGGTTCGCGCCAGCATTGCGGGGTGCAGTTCGCCGCAGCGAATCGCCGCCAGCAAGTTCATGCGATTGGTCAGTGGTGCCACCGCCGATGCAAAAGTCAGTGTGTCTTGGCCGACTTGGTACGAGGACGGACACAAAATGTTGCGATAACCCAGGGATTCTGCTCGCAGCAAGATGTCTCGGGTGTTTTCCCAACTGCTACGTAAATCATCAGACGGGACCCCAAGGTGGCGGAAGTCGTCCGAGCAGAGCGGCGCAAACCATGACACCTCAGCGCCTTGAATCGCCTCACCTCTGACTGGCACGATGCTCATACACGTTCCCCTTTTGAATATTGTGTAGGAATAGTATATGAATAATCTTCGGGCTTGACTATAGCTATTCGGTTTTTTTTTGACATACTAATGACATGTCTTCGTCAACCATCGCCAAGCCATTGCCAGTTTTTCTTCAAATTGCTGAACTATTGGCGCGTCAAATTAAGGCAGGTTACTGGCGAGAAGGGGAGCGCCTGCCCACCGAGGCTGAACTTGCGGCTAGCCTCTCCGTTGCGGTTGGGACCTTACGCAAAGCCCTCGCGATTCTGGAAGAGCAAGGGGTGCTTGAGCGCTTGCAAGGCTCCGGTACCTACGTCAAAAAAGCGACGGCAAAACAACGCATCTATGAGCTGTTCCGATTGGAGTTGCATGCAGGGCCGGGGTTGCCGACCGCCCGAATATTGGATGTCAAGTACGTGACTCGCCCATCGCATGTGCCCGCGTTGGGCGCCGCGCCCGCACGCAAGCTATGGCGCGTGCGGCGGCTTCGTTTTTTGAACGACGTCCCCATTGCCCTTGAAGAAATATGGTTTGAGGGCGCGGGCACGCAGGCCTTGACTGCTGAGGAGTTGGGCGACGCGATGTACCTGTTTTACCAACAGCGTTACAAAATTTGGATTGCTCGCGTGCAAGACAGCATCAAGGTTGCCGCCGCGCCTGACTGGGCCAAGCTCCCGTGCGGTTTGAAACCCGGAAAATCACAGGTGTAGTCATCGGGTACAAACTTCAACGTGTTATAAAGTTTTGTAGGCTTATGCTACAGACCTGCCACTATCAGGGATCCATCTAGGGATGATTTGGGGTCTACTATTAATTTCTAGAGATTTTTTACGAAGTTCTAGGCACCTGGGGACCTCTTTTCCCAAAAATCACCCCGAAAAGTGACACACTTGACCAAAAAACGCGTTTTCCCATTGCCAGAGAGCCTCTTTGAAGTGTTGTAGAAACCGCAGTTTTGAAAAACTTTCAAATATGTTTCGGAATATTCT
>JALQVQ010000154.1 GCA_023260315.1 Burkholderiaceae bacterium | reverse complement strand
GGCTTTTCTGTCGCCCAAAAGCTAGACAAAGTCGGCATGCGCGGTAGCCATACGGGCGAGTTGGTCTTTAAAGACGTTGAAGTGCCGGAAACCCATATTTTGGGCGGACTCAACAATGGCGCGAAGGTGCTTATGAGTGGTCTCGACTACGAGCGCGCGGTGCTCAGTGGTGGGCCATTGGGCATCATGCAGGCGGTGATGGACAACGTGATTCCTTACATTCATGACCGCAAGCAATTCGGCCAAAGCATCGGTGAGTTCCAGTTGATCCAGGGCAAGGTGGCTGACATGTACACCGTTCTGCAAGCGGGCCGAGCGTTTGCCTATACGGTTGCAAAAAATCTTGATTTGCTGGGTGACCAACACGTGCGTCAGGTCCGAAAAGATTGCGCCTCCGTCATCTTGTGGACCGCTGAGAAGGCCACTTGGATGGCTGGCGAAGGTGTGCAGATATTTGGTGGCAATGGTTACATCAACGACTATCCGCTCGGGCGCTTGTGGCGTGACGCTAAGCTCTATGAAATTGGGGCTGGTACCAGCGAAATCCGGCGCATGCTGATCGGACGTGAACTTTTCGCCGAAACCCTTTGACGGCAAACCATTAAAAACAAATTAAAGCAAGCGCTGCGACATGCCTAAAAACCTAAAAGACCTTTTTGATCACAACCGGCAGTGGGCTGCGCACATGCAGGCCAGTCAGCCTGGTTTTTTCACCCGGCTGAAAGAGCAGCAAAAACCAAAATACATGTGGATCGGTTGCTCAGACAGCCGCGTCCCTGCGAATCAGATCACCGGCTTGGAGCCCGGCGAGGTCTTTGTTCACAGGAACGTGGCGAACGTGGTGGTCCATTCCGATCTCAATGCCTTGTCGACTTTGCAATTTGCGGTAGAGCGCCTCAAGGTGTCGCACGTGATGGTGGTTGGCCACTATGGGTGCTCCGGCGTTCAAGCCGCCCTAGAAGGCGCAAGGATTGGTCTGGCTGATAACTGGCTGCGGCACATTCAGGATGTCCGCGATCGCCACGCTGACATTCTTGAGGGCGTCGACGCATCAGAGCGCGCCAATGCATTGTGCGAGCTGAATGTGATCGAACAGGTGCGTAACGTCTGTCAATCAACCGTCTTGCAGGATGCGTGGCTGCGCCAACAAGAGGTTACCGTGCACGGCTGGGTGTATGGCTTGCATGACGGCTTACTGCAAGACCTGCACATAACAGCCGACAGCAACAGCGCGCTGGACGCCATGTACACCCAAGCCGTCGCGAATGTCAGCGGCGGCCAACGGCCACGCTGAGGCGTCACAAAATGCCCAATCAAGCAAAGTCAGCCTTCCCGCAGACCCTCAATTCGCAGTTGCCTTATGACATGGCGATCGCTCTGTTGGAGGGCTTTGATCGCCACTATCGTTTGTTTCGTGCGGAGTCGGCGCGGGCTAAACATCGATTTGAAACGCAGGATTGGGTGGGGCAGCAACGGGCGCAGCGTGAACGCATTGAGTTTTATGACCTCCGTGTCCGTGAGGCGGTAACCCGTCTGGAGCGTGAGTTCAAGGCCAGCAAGCAGACGCATGAGACCTGGCAGCAAGTCAAACTGCACTTTATTGGCCTGTTGGTTGACCATCACCAGCCGGAGCTCGCCGAGACATTTTTTAACTCGGTCACCACCAAAATATTGCACCGAAGTTATTTCCATAACGACTTCATATTTGTGCGACCAGCGGTCAGCACCGAGTACATCCAGAACGAAAATCCAGCAAAGCCGACCTATCGGGTTTACTACCCCACGCACCAAACCATGCGTGACAGCGTGTCTCGGCTCATTGTTGATTTCAACCTGCAGTGCACCTTCGTCGATCTGGCGCGTGACATTGACCGATTACAAGCGGCCATGTTGCAACGCTTTGATCACACGCGATTGCGACCCAACTTCCAGTTTCAGGTTTTATCGAGCCTGTTCTTCCGAAACAAGGGCGCCTACATTGTGGGACGGATTATCAATGGCTTTCAAGAGGTGCCTTTCGCGCTGGCGGTTCTCCACGACAGCAACGGCCAACTTTACGTGGACGCCGCGCTTTTCACCGAAGATGAAATTCTGATTCTCTTCAGTTTTGCGCGGGCGTACTTCATGGTTGACATGGAGGTCCCCTCCGCCTACGTGCAGTTCTTGCGTCAAATGATGCCGCGTAAACCGCGTACAGAGATCTACAACGCATTGGGGCTGGCGAAGCAGGGTAAGACGCTTTTTTACCGTGATTTGTTGGCGCATCAGCGCCAAAGCACCGATCGGTTCCGAATCGCACCCGGTATCAAAGGAATGGTCATGCTGGTGTTTGATCAGCCGAGCTTTCCTTTTGTCTTCAAAGTCATAAAAGACTATTACCCACCCCAAAAGGACACCACGCGCGAGCAAATTAAGGGGAAGTACCTGTTGGTGAAGCAACACGATCGGGTGGGTCGAATGGCCGATACGCTTGAGTACTCGGACGTCGCTTTCCCGCTGTCTCGGTTTGAGCCCGAGTTGATCGAGGAGATCAAAAAATTCGCGCCCAGTCAGTTGGAAATTTCGGAAGCCGGCGATAACGGCGACCCCGAAGTGATCATCAAGCATTGTTACATTGAGCGTCGCATGATCCCGCTCAACATCTACCTGCAAGAGGCCTTTGATGCCCTTCAAGTGGACCCCGAAGACGCGCGCGCTCGGGCACAGCTGAATCAGGCCGTGGTCGAGTACGGGAATGCCATCAAAGATCTTGTGGCTGCGAATATTTTCCCAGGCGACATGCTCTGGAAAAACTTTGGTATCACGCGGCACGGCAAGGTCGTTTTTTATGACTATGACGAGATCGAGTACATCACTGACTGCAATTTTCGTCGTGTGCCTGAACCGCGTAACGAAGAGGAAGAAATGTCGGGTGAGGTCTGGTACACGGTCGGTCCCAAGGATGTGTTTCCAGAGACATTCGGCCCGTTTTTGTTGGGTAACCCTCGCGTTCGGCAGGAGTTCCTGCGCCACCACCAAGACCTCCTTGATGCCGCGTTCTGGCAGACCCATCAAGCCCGTATTCGGGCTGGACACGTGCACGACGTGTTCCCCTACGAAGCCACCAGCCGCCTGCGCGACCCAGTGCCCTCAACTTAATTGGAGAAAACATGTCACAAGATCCCGTTGTCATTGTCAGTGCTGCGCGCACACCCATGGGTGCCTTCCAAGGCGACTTCGCCAACCTGTCAGCCCATGATCTGGGGGGCGTTGCCATCGCGGCAGCCGTCGCGCGCGCAGGCATCCCACCTGAGCTGGTTGATGAGGTCTTGTTTGGCAACTGCTTAATGGCCGGACAAGGGCAAGCGCCAGCAAGACAGGCGCTCCTAAAGGGTGGATTGCCGCTGTCGACAGGCGCGGTGACGCTCTCAAAGATGTGCGGCTCCGGCATGAAGGCCACCATGTTGGCCCACGATTTAATTCTTGCAGGTAGCGCTAAGGTCATGCTTGCGGGCGGCATGGAGAGTATGACCAACGCGCCCTACCTTTTGCAAAAAGGGCGTGGCGGTTATCGAATGGGGCACGACAAAATCTATGACCACATGATGCTCGACGGCCTAGAGGACGCCTACGAGGCAGGCCGATCAATGGGTACCTTCGGCGAAGACTGCGCCGCTAAGTACCAATTCACCCGTGAACAACAGGATGCTTTCGCGATTGCGTCGGTAAAGCGGGCCCAAGCGGCATCGACCGACGGGAGCTTTGCGGCAGAAATTGCTCCGGTTACTGTCAAGACGAGGTCCGGCGATCGGCTTGTGGCTGTCGACGAAGGTCCCGGAAAAATCAACGTTGAGAAGATCCCAAGCTTGCGAACCGCGTTTAAAAAAGATGGCGGAACGATCACGGCGGCGAGCAGCTCGTCCATCAACGATGGCGCTGCTGCGCTCATCTTGATGCGTGAGAGCCAAGCACGCGCACTGAGTTGTCAACCACTTGCGCGAATCGTCGGGCACACCACCCATGCCCAAGCGCCCAACTGGTTCACAACAGCGCCTGTTTTTGCAATGCAGAAACTCTTCGAGCGCGTCGGTTGGACTGCCGATGCTGTCGATCTCTACGAGATCAATGAGGCCTTCGCCGTGGTGCCCATGGCCGCAATGGCGGAGCTCAACTTACCGCACGACAAGGTCAACGTATTGGGTGGTGCCTGTGCGCTCGGGCATCCCATTGGTGCCAGTGGTGCCCGAATTTTGGTGACGCTAATCAATGCCCTGCGTATTCGCGGCGGAAAGCGTGGCGTTGCGTCACTGTGTATCGGTGGTGGCGAGGCAACCGCCATGGCCATTGAGCTTGTTTGAGGTGACCACATGGTACTGAGCCCTGATCAGCGCATGGTGCAGGAGGCGGTGCGTGCCTTCGCGCAGGAGCAACTTTGGCCAAACGCAGCCGCTTGGGACAAGTCACACACGTTCCCGGTTGACGCCCATCGGGGATTGGCTGAGCTCGGTTGCTACGGTATCTGTGTGCCCGATTCACTGGGCGGCGCAGGGTTGGACTATGTCAGTTTGGCCGTGGTCCTAGAGGAAATTGCCGCTGGCGATGGTGGTACGAGCACGGTAATTTCTGTCACCAATTGCCCCGTCAATGCCATCCTCATGAAGCACGGCAACACGGCGCAGCAAAAGCAGTGGTTAACGCCGTTAGCGCAGGGCCAGATGCTGGGGGCGTTTTGCTTGACCGAACCCCATGTCGGCAGCGATGCCTCTGGCCTGCGAACCACCGCGGTGCGCGATGGCGATGTGTACGTACTCAATGGCGTCAAGCAGTTCATTACCAGCGGCAAAAATGGTGATGTCGCCATTGTGATCGCAGTGACCGACAAAGACGCTGGTAAGCGCGGTATGAGCGCGTTCATCGTCCCAACTGCAACGCCTGGCTATCAGGTGGCGCGTCTCGAGGATAAGCTGGGACAGCACAGCAGTGATACCGCGCAAATCGTTCTCGATAATTGCCGTGTCCCGGTGGAGAATTTGCTGGGTGCTGAGGGGGATGGTTATCGCATCGCCCTAGGGGGGCTGGAAGGGGGGCGCATCGGCATCGCCGCGCAAAGTATTGGTATGGCTCGGAGCGCGCTCACCTGTGCGATTCAATATGCAAAGGACCGAACGTCCTTCGGCAAAGCCATCATCGACCATCAAGCCGTTGGCTTCGTGTACTGGGCGCTTCGCTCATCGCGGTGGGTGTGATCTTGCTAGGGTTGGCATGACGATTTCCCCGCTTTTGATGGGTTGCGATTTCAGCAGCAGCCCTTCCAAACGAAAGCCTATCGTTGTGGCGTTGGGTCATGCCAAGGCGGGGCGCGTCCAGCTGCAAAGCCTGCTGCGCTTTGATGCCTTGCCCGCCTTTGCGGATTGGCTGAAACAGCCGCAAGCGTGGGTGGGTGGTTTTGATTTACCTTTTGGCTTGCCTCGTGACTTGGTCGAAGCTTTGCAGTGGCCGACCGATTGGTTGCCTTGCATGCAGCACTACGCATCACTCAGTCGTGCTGAGATACGCGACACCTTCAAAGCCTTTTGTGATGCACGTCCTGTGGGCG
>JALQVQ010000105.1 GCA_023260315.1 Burkholderiaceae bacterium | reverse complement strand
TCCTCCATAAGTCGCTTGTGCTCACGGAATTTATAAGTGAAGAAACCAATGCAAAAGCAGACTGCCCCAAGACCAGCGAAGACTCCTCCCAGCATATAGTAGAGATTCGATGCTGGCGGTTCAGGGTAAATGATGTATGTTGGAGCAATTGTGGGCTGATATGTCGGATCAGTATTAGGCAAGGGGACATTGACTGCAGAAACGTCTTCGAGACCATCCCAAAACTTAGACTTTGTGCTTTGGAAGCCCGAAGTGCGGGCCAGGATGCCAGATACGGCAAAAAATCAGGATCCTCAGCCAGTGTGCTCGGCAGCGCGGCCTGTGCGCACTGACTCAGCATTTCTTCTAAAACGGCGCGGGTCGTTGAGCGAGACAACTGCCCCCCACCCACGTGGAACGCAGCAAGTGTCCGGTGAATCCAATTGCCAAAATCGCGTGCGCCGGGCGGTAGCGCCAATTCATCAACCTCGCGCAACCGCAGGCCGTAATATGTAAAAAACCGATAAGGGCAATCACGTAAGGCCTGATAAGCGCTCGCAGAAAGGCGAGTTGGCAGAACAGCGACCATTGGTGTTGCCGGCGTCTGCGTTGGCGTATGGGTCAAGCTGCGCGTATGCCGCTCGTCTGTGCTGTCAACGACCGGGCGCATGACCGGCCAGCGAGTTGGGCGCTTATCGTCCGCTGTGCCGGTGGTTAGCAAGCTCAACCAAGGTGCAGGCTGCATGACCTGATCGCCATCTGTTTGACGCCAGAAGATGTCAAGTTGTGGAAATTGCAGCGTCAAACACCAAGCGTCATAAGCGCGCTGGGTCGCCTCTTCTGCACTTTCCAAGCCAAGTGCTGTTCGCTGGCCCGGCGTCCAAATTGACGCGTTTGCGACGTGTGCGGGTAGGTGCACGGCATCACAACCCGCCAAAACCACAGCGCCCAGCTCCCTACCGTACAGCTGAGGCATCGGCAAAGCCACCACTTCAACACGCCCCACGTAGGTCGGCTTGTAGCTGTGGGCCTCCAGTGCCCCGCGCAGCCACGCCACAAAGCGATTGCGTGACAGTTGCGCCCAATCAGCAGCCTGTGCAACGGGCCATGGCAAAAGACGCAGCGATCGGGCGCCGTCAGCGCCCGCCGAATCGGCGCGCAGCACGTGCAGTAACTGCGCAATATCTTCGGGACAATCACCCGACCGCCAGAGCCCCGCGAGGTCTAGCGCGTCAAGTGTCGTTTGTCGCCAATCATCAAAAGTCTTCGGGCGCTGCGCCATTGCCAATAGCTTGGCTAAACCGTCCAGTTGCGTCACCTTTTCGTGTGTAAAGGCCACCCGGGCTTGCCGCGCCCGAAGCGCTCGAACGTCCGCCTCAAAGGCCCCTGTCTCACGGTCCTGCCAGCACGGGCACAACTTCACGAAGTCAACCAGCGCATCAGCTGGCGCATCCGGTGCAGCCGCTGCAAGCCACTGCATCGCCCAAGCAGCGATCCGGGTGGTAGACAGGCGCCAGCCGGTCTCATCTCGCCAATCGACCCCAGCGGTTTGCAGGTGGGCGTGGATCCGCTTGGTCAATAAACGGTCTTGAGCGACGATGCCTACGGGCACCTTACCTGCCTGCAGATGCTTAATCACGCAGGCTGCAGCCATTTGCGCCTCTGTTTGCGCATCATCGGCTGCCAGTAAACGAGCCGGGTTCGGTGACCCGTTGTCAGCGGCTCGTACCGCCAGCGGTGGTAGGCGCTTGACGTTCGGCCAGTGAGCCAACAAGGCCGATGTCAATGGGTCATCTGCGAGGCCTGGTATCGCGGCCAATGCGGCGACAGACGGGTGCAGGTTCGGATGCCAGAGCACATCGGTTGGGTACTGCGAGTTGGCCGCCCATGTCAGAGCCATCGTCCCGATGAGCGACTCCCAGCGCTGAAAGCCGTCACCGCTACCAAGATTCAATGCGGCGAGGCGCTCGGCAAGCCAATCGGACCGTGCGTCGGGGTGCACAGAAGCGACCAGCGTCGCTAATTCGTGAGCTGTTTCAACGAGCTGTGGTGCCAGTGTTCGTCGCCAGTGGGCATCGAGCCCCCGAATTTTTACGCTCGCGAGCATGGCGGCAGCCACAACGCTATCGTGTGCCACGTCAAGCGTTAAATCGTCTGCTTGTATCGCTGCTCCGCCCGCCGCGCCAGCCCAATTGCGAGTGGTCTCGAAGCGGGGCACGAAGCCCGTGGGAAAGGCCTGGCCCCAAGCG
>JALQVQ010000103.1 GCA_023260315.1 Burkholderiaceae bacterium | reverse complement strand
GAACTGACCTGGTGTTGCTGGCCCTCTGGCCCGTGGCCATTTTGTACCCCGCCTCGGTGCCCTTCGGCCTGGGGCAGGTGCGCGAACGACTGAGCGCCTGGCTCCCGCACTTTCAAGGGGTTGATCTTTGTGGACAAACGTACCTCGCCCCTTTTGGAGAGTGGTTGACCGCGGTGCCTCCCCCTTTAAGCCCCTACGGTGAGTCGACCACCATGGCGCTCGCCTTGCTGGCACCCTGCCTGCTGGCGATGGCGGCGATGCGTACCCGCGTTGGCCGCTGGGCCGTTGTGGTGTTGGTCATGTGCGTGGCGGCAACGATGGGACTGGTTTCTGGCACATTGACGTATGGGCCCGATCGTGCGCTTGAGTGGTGGCGACCTGGCATGCTTGAGGCCATGTTTTACGCGGCGCTGGCTGCGTTGGTTGGCAGTACACTTCCAAGGGGCTGGTTGCTGGTGGGGCTTGTGTTAACGGTTATGGCGACCCTTTATCTGCTCAATGTCAGCGCCCCGACGGCCTACTTGGACCAGTCGCTGCTGGTCTGGGAGCAGGGTCGGTTCATTCGCTTCCACGGCGTGTCCAAGTGGTTCGGTTGGCTCTGGCCGATGCTGGTCTTGGTGCACGTCATTACGCAGCTCATCCGGCGTCGCTAGAGCGGGCAGCGCCCCGATATCTCCCACTAAATAATCACATCATGACGATTGAAATCAAAAGCTACTACGAGCGCCACATCTTTTTCTGTACCAATCAACGCACCAACGGTACGGCCTCGTGCGCTGATGGCATCGCGAACGAGGCGTTCGAGCATTGCAAAAAACAAGTGAAAGCGGCTGGCCTGAATGGGCAGGGGCAAATTCGTGTCAACAAGGCAGGCTGCTTGGATCGTTGCGCCGGCGGGCCCGTTGCGGTGGTCTATCCGGACGCCGTTTGGTACACGTTTGTCGACAATGAGGACATTGATGAAATTGTCGAAAAGCACCTGAAGAACGGTGAGGTCGTTGAACGCTTGTGCCTGCCTGACAACGTGGGTCGTTAAGCCATGAATGTGGCAACCGAACGCTTTTTAATCGAGGGGCCAGCGGGCCCAATTGAAGTCGCGCGGGATGTTCCGCCGGGCGGCTCGGCGGGCCACCTTTTGATCGCGCATCCCCATCCCTTATTTCAGGGAACGATGGATAACAAGGTGGTTCAGACCCTTGCCCGTGCCGCGGTACAAAAGGGTTGGACGGCCATCCGTTTCAATTTTCGCGGCGTCGGTCAAAGTGGCGGTACTTATGACGGTGGTGACGGGGAGCTCGCTGACTGGTTGGCTGTCCGCTCGCAACTCGCCACAGCTGGGCCTTTGGCCGTTGCGGGTTTCTCATTCGGGGCATTTGTCACTTGCCGCGCGTTAGATGCCCTGTCGATGGCCAACGAAACGGTCCAGCATGCGGTACTGGTTGGTACAGCCGTCAGCCGCTTTGATGTGCCCCGAGTCCCCACCGAATGGCATGAACGCACACTGGTCGTTCACGGCGAAGCCGATGATACGGTCGAGCTAAAAGACGTGATGGCGTGGGCGCGGCCACAGGCACTACCGGTCCTGGTGGTGCCAGAAGTTGGCCACTTTTTTCACGGTCAGCTGCCCTTGTTAAAGTACGTTGTCAGCCGGCATTTGTCTTTGCCTGTCGCGGCCTAATTAAAACGCAACCCTCCCCAACGGATACACAATGAGTTTGAACTTTTCGACGGGTTTGCCCCGTCTATTGATGGCGCTGGCAACAGTGGCGATGCTCGGCCTTTCGCCTGCGCAGGCGGCGGTACCGCAGGCGCCCACGTTGGACGCGAAAGCCTATTTGTTGGTTGACGTCACCACCGGACAAATTTTGGCGCAGGACAACAGCCAGATGCCCGTTGAGCCTGCGTCGCTCACCAAATTGATGACCGCGTATGTGGTCTTCGATGCGCTGAAAGCCAAAAAAATAAATCTGGATCAAACGTTCACCGTCAGTGAGCGGGCTTGGCGAATGGAAGGGTCGCGCATGTTCATTGAGCCGAACATGGCCATCCCTGTCCGAGATCTACTGCACGGCATGATCGTTCAGTCTGGCAACGATGCGACGGTTGCCCTTGCCGAGGGTGTGGCGGGTAGCGTTGAACGTTTCGTTGACATGATGAACCAACAGGCCGCACTGCTGGGTATGAAAAACACAGCCTACAAAAACCCAGAAGGGCTGACTGCCGCTGGGCACACCACCACGGCGCAAGACTTGGCGCTGCTGTCGACGCGGCTGATGAACGACTTTCCGGCGTACACCCCGATTTACGCAACCAAGCACTATCGCTACCCAGGCACGCCTGCGGCAAACGATACCAATCGCAATTTATTGCTCTTCAGAGATCCCACGGTGGACGGTCTGAAAACAGGCCACACCGAAGCAGCTGGCTACTGCCTTGTCGCGACGGCGATTCGGCCCGTGCCGCCCCGAGGGGGGGAGGGCCTGCGGACGCGGCGTCTGCTGTCCGTCATTTTGGGTGCCAGCAGCGCGACCAGTCGTGCCACCGAGAGCCAAAAACTGCTCAATTGGGGCTATAGCAACTTTGAGTTGGTGACCGTTGCGAAGGCGGACGCCGCCCTGACCACGGCCCGCGTTTGGAAAGGCCAAACCAAAATGGCTGCGCTTGGCGTGAAGGGCGGCTTGGCCGTTACGGTCCCTACCGGCAGTAGCGACAAGGTTGAGTTAAAGGTCAACGTGTCTGAGCGCCTCATTGCGCCCCTGGCGGCGGGCCAAGTGGTTGGCGATGTGTCGGTCTCCTTGCCGGGCGGCGTGGTGTTGACCAAACAGCCGCTGGTCGCCGTTGAGGCGGTACCGGCAGATGGCTTCCTGGGCCGCATGTGGGATACGCTGCTGCTGCTTTCTGAGTAGTCCAAAAGCACTCATTGCCTGGCGCGATGCGGGCGCCAGTGCGGGAAATACAACGCGGCGAGCGGTGTGTCATCAAAAACTTTTGGGCACCCCTCGCAAAAAAAAGCAGAAGTGCTATGATCGAAGGCTTTTCGGAAAAAACCGAAGGGGCGCGCGTCGGCGCGGGCAACGTTTTCACGGGCGTTTTTCGCACATTTTTCAGCTGCCGCGTGTTTTGTTTTTTGAATTTTTGACGTTTAGGGACGTTTCATGCCCACCATTAACCCACTCATTCGCCACGGGCGGACGGTCGAAAAGATCAAGTCCAAGAGC
>JALQVQ010000075.1 GCA_023260315.1 Burkholderiaceae bacterium | reverse complement strand
GGCGCCCTTATTTTGATCCTCACAATCATGGCATGGCGGCAGCGAACTGCACGCTTGCTCGCGACGGTGTCACTGATTTGGGTGTGTGTCCAGGGCGCGTTCGGGGCCTTGACGGTCACCATGAAGTTATTCCCCGCCATCGTGACGCTGCATTTGTTGGGCGCCATGATTCTGCTGGCCTTGTTGCGCTCAACACAAGTTCGACTGGTTGATGTTGCCCCGTCAGGCTCTGGGGCTAACCTCCGTCCGGCGGTCTTCGGGCTGGTGGTGGCGCTGTTTGGACTGGTTTGGTTGCAGATGGGGCTTGGGGCGTGGGTCAGTACCAACTACGCCGTCTTGGCGTGCCAAGATTTCCCGACGTGTCAGGGGCAATGGTGGCCTGCGATGAATTTCTCAGCAGGATTCGAGTGGTGGCGACCTTTGGGTCAGGATGGGCAGGGGACTGCGATCCCTTTCGAGGCGCTGACTGCCATTCACTACACCCACCGCCTGATGGCATATCTTGTGCTGGCTCTGGCGATCTGGGTCGGCATGCGCCTTCGCGAGGTGCCAGACTACCGTGCTGCGGGGTACTTTTTGTGGTTTTTAGCGGCCTGGCAGCTCGCGACAGGCGTATCCAATGTGGTCTTCAATTGGCCCTTGCTGGCGGCCGTGAGCCACACCGGTGGTGCCGCTGGTTTTGTCTTGGTCTTAACAGGCGTGCTGGTGCGAGCGCGTTTTTTAAAGACATCCTCTACGTTTAAGGCTATCCAGTCATGACCACTCAATCAACGGTCGCTGAGGGCGTCACGATGCCTATTTGGCGACAGTTTTACGCCCTCATGAAGCCGCGCGTGATTCAACTCATCGTTTTCTGCGCCCTCATTGGCATGGTGCTGGCTGTGCCGGGTCTGCCCGCGCCGAGTGCGCTGATGCAGATGCTCATCGCCTGTACTGGGATTTGGTTGGTTTCTGGCGCAGCTGCTGCCTTTAACTGTGTTGTTGAAAGCCAAATTGACGCAAAGATGCGACGCACGAGCTGGCGACCGACGGCGAAGGGGCAACTCAGCAACCGCCAGACACTGACGTTTTCCGCTGTTTTGTGCGGATTGGGATCTTGGATTCTGTACGTTTGGATCAACCCCCTAACGATGTGGCTGACCTTCGCGACGTTTGTTGGTTACGCCGTTATCTATACCGTCGTTTTGAAGCCGATGACCCCGCAGAACATCGTGATCGGTGGCGCGTCGGGCGCGATGCCACCTGTTTTGGGCTGGGCGGCGATGACCGGTACGGTCGGGCATGAGGCGCTGATTCTTTTCTTGATTATCTTTTTGTGGACGCCTCCACACTTCTGGGCCTTGGCGCTCTATCGTGTTGAAGACTACCGCAAGAGTGGTCTTCCCATGTTGCCGGTCACACATGGCTCTGAGTTCACGCGTTTACAAATCTTGTTGTACACGATTGTTTTGGGCGCGGCTTGCCTGCTGCCCTTTATGGTTGGCATGAGTGGCTGGCTTTACCTGGTTGCTGCGGTGGTTTTATCAATCGGATTTGTGGGCTATGCCATCGCGTTGATGCGGGCGTACTCCGACGCGTTGGCACGTCAGACCTTCCGATTCTCTTTGATTCATCTGTCCGTCTTATTTGCCGCACTGCTGCTTGATCACTACGTGAGTATCTAATCCATGTTCAATATCAATCCCGATGGGCTGAGAAAACGGATTCGACACATTCTGTTGGTGGGTGCTGTGGGCGCAGGCCTTCTGACCCTCAACGCATGTACGGCGGATGTGCCGCCATTCGTCGGTGTCGATATTACCGGCGCCAATTACGCGAAAGACTTTGACCTCACCGATCAGACTGGACAGCGCCGAACCCTCGCCGACTTCCGTGGCAAAGCGGTGGTGATTTTTTTTGGTTATACCCAATGCCCTGACGTGTGTCCCACTTCGATGACCGAAATGGCAGAGGCAAAGGCTCTGCTGGGTGCCGATGGCGAGCGGTTTCAGGGCCTATTTTTGAGCGTTGATCCTGAGCGCGATACGCCAGAGGTCATGGCCGCTTACGTCGGTAACTTTGACCCGACCTTCAAGGCGCTCTATGCCGACCCTGGACAGCTCAAACAGGTCGCGCAAGACTTTAAGATCTATTACAAGCGCGTGGAGGGCCCCACACCGACGAGCTACACAATGGATCATTCGGCGGGCAGTTATGTCTACGATACCAAAGGCCAGCTGCGCCTTTACCACCGGTACAACACCGGTGCTGCGGGGCTAGCGGCAGACGTCAAGCGCCTGCTCGCAGAGAAGTAACTCAGGTCTCAGCCACCTTGTCTGCGGCGCTGGTGAAGGAGTCAGCGAAAAAGGCATCTGCCGGTAAACCGCGCGCTGCAACGAAATCCCTTTGGGCTGATTCCACAACGATCGGCGCGCCGCAGACGTAAGCCTCCATGCCTGATAAATCGGCAAAGTCGTTTAATACCGCCTGGTGAACGAAGCCGGTTCGTCCGGTCCACTCGTCCTCGGGCGCGGCGTCAGAGACAACAGGGATGTAGCGCACGTTGGGCATCGCGGCGGCGGTCGCCATCATCCAGTCATGCAGATAGAGATCCGCTGGACGGCGGCCACCCCAATACACACTGACATCCCGTTTTGATTGGGTAAACATCATGTGCTCTAACAGGGCTTTGATGGGAGCGAACCCAGTGCCAGATGCGACGAATACCATCGGTTTGTCGGAATCTTCACGCAGGTAGAAACTGCCGTAAGGCCCCTCGACACGCAAGATGTCACGCTCCTTCATGGTGCTGAAGACAGCATCTGTGAACTTCCCACCAGGCATGTGCCTAATGTGTAACTCGATACCGGGCAGTTCAGTTTGGGTGTGGGGTGCGTTGGCCATCGAATAGCTTCGGCGGTCACCATCACGCAACAGAAATTCGACATACTGTCCCGCGAAATATTGGAACGGCTCTGTCGCAGGCAGTTGAAGCCGGACGACAGCGACGTCACTGGACGGCCGGCTCATGTGCGCCACCCGAACGGGCATTTTTTTGATGGGTGGTATCCCCGCAGCCGTCACCTGACGGGACTCTAAAACCACATCACTCAGTGGCTTCGCGCAGCAAGCTAAAACAAAGCCAGCCGCTTCTTCGGCCTCACTGAGTGCCTTGACTTGGTGGGGCCCATGCACCACCTCGCCGCTGACTTTTTTACACTTACACGAGCCGCACGCGCCGTCTTTGCAGCCATAGGGGAGGCCGATTCCCTGACGAATGGCGGCCGCCAGGATGGTTTCGTCAGCTTCGGTAACAAAAGCGCGTTGGCTGGGCTCTACTTGGATGTTGAATGTCATACTTATGGGTGCACGGTTAGCGTGTAACCCTGTATTGTCGCAAAAAATAAAAATACCCAATTTATGCCTGCATTAGGTGCTTTGCCTGCTCGTTTCCGTCGGCCCCGTTTGCTCATCATCGGTTGTGGGGATGTGGGTGTGCGTGCGATCAAGCGCATCCCAAAGCGAGGCGCTGGACCGGCTTGGGCGGTGATGGCGCTGACTTCAACCCCCAGTCGATGTCCAGATTTACGCGCATTGGGCGTGCGTCCCTTGGTGGGCAATCTGGATGAACCGGCATCACTGTTGCGATTGGCAGGCTTGGCGACCCACGTCCTGCATCTTGCGCCGCCTGCGACCGTGGGTGTCGTGGATCAACGCACCCGCGGGTTGTTGCGCGCGTTGCGACGCCGGGGTGAGCTTCGTCAAGTTGTCTATGGCTCGACCACAGGCGTTTATGGCGACTGTCAGGGCGCTCGTGTGAGCGAGACCGATGCGGTGAATCCGCAAACTGACCGTGCGCGTCGGCGCGTTGATGCCGAGGCAACCATCGCCTCGCGGGGGCGAGCGGTCCCAACCCCGTTCACGATTCTGCGTATTCCCGGTATTTACGCGCCTGATCGCGAAAATGGTACCCCCGAGGCGCGACTGCAGCGTGGCACGCCCATTCCCGATCCCGCGCACGATGTCTTCACCAATCACATTCATGCGGACGACTTAGCAGACGCCTGCTGGCAGGCCTTGCAGGGACGTGCACGTCACCAAGTGGTGAACGTTAACGATGATTCGGACATGCGTATGGGTGACTACATCAGCTACGCAGCAAGCGTTTACGGCCTGCCCGTACCGCCGCGCTTACCCCTTGAGGCCTTGAAGGCGGCGCTGACCCCAATGGCACTGAGTTTCATGCAAGAGTCTCGGCGCATCGATAACACCCGGATGAAAATACGGTTAGGTGTGCGCTTGCGCTACCCAACCGTTCGCGAAGGCCTTACGCAAAGACCCCAGCCGTCGGCTGCATCTGGTCGCTGACATGGCCCAGGTGGTGCAGTGTGTCACCCCACTGCATTTCCATCTGAGTGAGGCGCTTGAAGTAGTGGCTGATAGCCACCTCATCGGTGACGCCAATCCCGCCGTGCAACTGGATACAACCTTGCCCAACGAGCCGCATGCTTTGCCCCAATTGGACCTTTGCCCGCGCCATCGCACGGTCACGCTCTTCCGGCGCATCGTTCAATTTAAGTGTGGCGTAGTAGCTCATCGACCGCGCGAGTTCCAGCGCCATTTTGATATCGGCAACACGGTGTCGCAGTGCCTGAAAGCTGGCGATGGTTTTCCCAAACTGTTGTCGCGTGTTCATGTAGTCAACCGTTATGGCTAACATTTTTTCCATAATGCCGACACCCTCGGCACACAGCCAAGTGACGCCCATTGCCTGCGCCGCTTTGCCGGCGGCGAGTCCATCAGCCGTGACGCGCGTCGCTGGCGCCGACTGGAAAGTCAGATCGGCAGCGTTGGCCCCATCCTGCGTCGAATATGACTCGCAACGTACACCAGCCGTTGAACGCTCAACCAAGTAGAGCGCCAATTGCGCGCCGTCATTGGCGAGTACCAAGTAGCCATCCGCCACCCCGCCGCCGACCACGACATGTTTGTGGCCGGTCAAGTGATCGGCCGTCACTGTGGTTTGGCACTTCGCCCAGTGGTAACGTGATCCCCGCTCGCCCATTGCCACGGCGAGGCGTTTTTCGCCGCTTGATAGGGCTGGTAGCCATGTTGCCTTCAGCGCATCGGATCCAAATGCTTGGATCAGCGCACCGGCGATCCAAGATTGAACTAGGGGTTCCAAGACCAGTCCAGCACCCAGTTTTTCAAGCACAACCATGGCCTCTACAGGGCCCATATCCATGCCATCGTAGGTATCGGCTGTTAGCAGGCCACAGAGGCCCAGGTCTGCGAGCTCTTGATAGGCCTCGCTTGAAAAGCCGCCACTTCGGCTGCTCGTTAACCGCCGCTCAAAGGGATAGGCCTTCTCAACCCAGCGCCCAACAGCCTCAGCCAATTGATTTTGTTCATCCGAAAAATTGAAGTCCATTACGTGTCCTGTTTTCTTTATGCGCCGATGACGGTCTGTGCAACGATGTTGCGTTGCACCTCGTTGCTGCCGCCGTAAATGGTGGTCTTACGCATATTGAAATAGCTGCTGGCGAGGGGGGCGTTTTGAACCTCACCCCCTGGAAAACCGCTGAGGCCTGCCGCTTGATCACCTTGCCAACCTGCTTCCATCGCCTCAAAAATGTACGGTAGCGCAGATGGTCCTGCTGCCAGCATCATGAGTTCTGTGTAGCGCTGCTGGATTTCACTGCCACGGATTTTCAACAGGCCGGCAATGTCCAGACTGCTCTTACCGCTTGTCTGCGCAGATAGAACGCGCAGCACCATCATCTCGAGAGCGACGATTTCGATTTCGAGCTTTGCTATTTCATCGCGGAAGCGTACGTCGTCATAAACACCCTCCGCTTGGGCGATCCGTTTCAGACGTTCGAGCTCTCGCTTGGCACGGTTGACGTCAGCGATGTTTGTGCGCTCGTGCGCCAGAAGATACTTGGCGTAGTCCCAGCCTTTGTTCTCCTCACCGATGAGGTTGTTTGCTGGTACGAGGACGTTATCAAACCAGACCTCGTTGACTTCACACTCGCCGTCAAGCAGACGAATGGGGCGCACCGTGACGCCTGGAGAGCGCATGTCGATTAACAAAAAGCTGATACCCGTTTGCGGCTTGCCGCTGGTGTCGGTTCTGACCAGGCAAAAAATCCAATCACCGTATTGCCCCAGCGTTGTCCATGTTTTCTGACCGTTCACCACGTAGTGATCGCCTTGGCGTTCCGCGCGCGTTTTGAGTGAGGCTAAGTCGGAGCCTGCGCCTGGCTCGCTATAGCCCTGGCTCCACCAAACGTCACCGCTGGCGATGCCGGGTAGGAAGCGGCTTTGTTGCTCGGCATTACCGAAGGCCATGATCACTGGAGCCACCATGACGGGGCCAAACGGTACCACCCGTGGTGCGCCTGCGAGCGCGCACTCTTCCTCAAACAGGTGCTTTTGAACCGCACTCCAACCGGGACCGCCGAATGCCTCGGGCCAGCTGTAACCGAGCCAGCCCTTCGCGCCGAGGATCTTTGCCCAGCGCTGCATGTCTTCGCGGTGGAGCCGCTGCGCGCCATGCACCTTGGCAGCGATATCTTTGGGTAAGTTTGCTGTGACCCAATCGCGGACCATCCCGCGAAAGGCTTGTTCTTCGGATGTGAAAGCTAAATCCATGTGGTTTTCCAAAAATCGGTCGTTGCCAAGTACACTGGTTCGGCCGTTTTACACCAGCCGAACCAAAGGTTATCCGTTTTTTTCAATGTTGTCTGTCCATGGCTGCCTCAATCAATCACCAGCAAAACATCGTCATACTCATTTCGGGTGGTGGCTCCAATATGCGGGCGATTGTCGAGGCGTCTATTAGACGGAATTGGGGGGCTCGTTTCGGGGCGAAGGTGTCTGGCGTGATCAGTAATCAGGCCACTGCTGAAGGCCTTCAGTGGGCATCGGACAGGGGACTGCCAACGGCTGTGTGCGCGCATCGGGATCACGCCACTCGCGAGGCATTTGACTCGGCGTTGCTGAAGACCATTGACCAAATGGCAGGTGGTGAGGGTCCGCACTGGGTTGTTTTGGCCGGTTTTATGCGGATACTGACGCCCGCGTTCGTATCGCATTACGCCGGACGGCTGGTCAATATCCATCCCAGTTTGTTACCCGCGTTTCCAGGTTTGCAGACCCACCAGCGGGCGATCGAAATGGGGTGCCTGTTTTCGGGTGCGACGGTTCACAAAGTCACCGCTGAGTTGGATCATGGTGAAATACTCGGCCAAGCGGTGGTCCCCATATTGAAGACCGACCGCCCAGACACACTGGCTGCTCGGGTGCTGACGCAAGAGCATCGTTTGTACCCTGAGGTGATCGAGCGCTTGCTGGCCAGCGCCTCACATGCTTGATTGAAAAACCAGCCCCGCATGCTCGCGCATCGCATGAAATTTAATTTTTGGGAAATTGGCCTCAACCGCCCGTAACGTGGCGCTGTGATCAACCAGCAGGGTTGGCGCATCAACCGCATCCAGCGCGATGCGATGGGCGTTGGCCTGTATGAATCGCTTTAACTCGACTTCGCCACCATCCTCCGGCGCACAGGTTACCCAACGCGCGACTGAGTAACTGCTGTTACCGATCCGCGCTTTCACGCCGTATTCCGTTTGTAGTCGGTGTGCAACGACCTCGAATTGCAACTGTCCAACAGCGCCAAGCAGCAGAACGCTACCTGCCACTGGACGGAAGACTTGAATGGCACCTTCCTCGCCCAGTTGGGTGAGGCCGGCACGGAGTTGTTTGGTGCGTAAGGGGTCTGCGACCTCGACCGTTCGGATCATTTCGGGCGCAAAGAAGGGCAGGCCTGTGAACTGCAATTCCTCGCCCTCGGTCAGCGTGTCACCCAGCTGCAGAACGCCATGGTTGGGAATGCCGATGATGTCACCCCCAAACGCCTCTTCGAGTAACTCCCTGCGCTGGCTCAAAAAACTCACCACCGTGTTCGGGCGAAGCTCTTTGCCTGATCGAACCACCTTGAGGCGCATTCCACGTTCAAAGTGGCCGCTCACGACGCGCACAAACGCGATTCGGTCGCGGTGAGCGGGGTCCATGTTGGCCTGGATTTTAAAAACCACGCCACTGAACTTCTTTTCGGTCGGCTGAACCGCTCGTTGCAAAGCGACGCGCTCAGACGGTGGCGGCGCCAGATCCACAAGCGCATCGAGGACTTCGCGTACGCCGAAGTTGTTAACAGCTGAACCAAAAAGCATGGGCGTTTGCTCACCACGGAGAAATGCCGCGGCATCAAATTCTGGGCTGGCGCCGTCGATCAGCTCCAATTCGCCTTTCGCGTCTTGGAACTCGGCGCCGAAACGCTTTGCCGTGTCGGGGTTGTCGAGGCCATGTAAGACCTCCTCCTCACCGCCTCGTCGGTCCTCACCCGCGTCGAACACGCGCATTTGATCGGTGCGACGGTCGTAGACCCCATGGAACATCTTGCCCATACCGACGGGCCAAGTAAACGGGATGACGGTCATACCCAGTTCGCGCTCAACTTCGTCCATCACATCAAGTGGTGCTTGTACCTCACGGTCCATCTTGTTGACGAAGGTCAAAATCGGCGTGTTACGCGCACGGCAAACTTGCAGCAAGCGACGCGTCTGCGGCTCGACGCCGTTCGCCGCATCGATCACCATTAACGCCGCATCGACAGCGGTTAGCACGCGGTACGTGTCTTCCGAGAAGTCTTGGTGCCCCGGGGTGTCAAGCAAATTGATCACGCAATCGCGGTACTCCATTTGCATCACAGAGCTGGCGACGGAAATACCACGCTGTTTCTCAATTTCCATCCAATCGCTTGTGGCGTGACGCGCAGCTTTTCTGGCTTTAACACTGCCAGCAATATTGATCGCACCCGAAAATAGCAGGAGCTTTTCTGTGAGTGTTGTTTTACCTGCGTCAGGGTGGGAAATGATCGCAAAGGTGCGACGGCGACGAACTTGTTGGGCGATGTCAGACATAACCGCACATTATCTAACATGGGACAATACACGGATGCACCCAAACGCTCTAATTGATCATGCCGCGCAACTTTTGAGTCGCGTGCTCACCTTCAACCACCCCGCTGATGGCGTTGTGGCCCGCTACTTCCGCGAGAACAAAAATTTGGGCCCTCGAGAGCGCCACACAGTCTCCGAGACCGTCTACGCCGTCCTGCGTTTTAAGACGCGCTTCGAGTTATTGGCCCGTTCGGGACCGGGTGGCCGGGAGCGTAAGCTGGCCATTCTCGGCTTCAGCGGGTCATCCGATTTTTTGGCTGGTGCGCTGAAGCCGCAGGAGGCTGAGTGGCTGGCCCACTGTGCCAGCGCGGGGGAGGCAGCGATGATGGACATGCATCGCCACAACTTACCTGTGTGGATGGTGCCCAACTTAAAGGCCCAAGTTGCCGACGGCTTCGATGCCCTTGCTGAGACCCTGAATACCCCGGCGCCGCTTGACCTGCGCGTCAACACCTTTAAGTCCAAGCGCGAAGATGTGCGTAAGGCGCTCAAAGCCCATGGCATCTCGGCCACTAACACGCCCTATTCACCTTGGGGATTGCGTTTATCTGCCAACCCGTCGCTGACTCGGTTGCCTGAGTATGAGCAAGGCGCCTTCGAGGTTCAGGATGAGGGGTCTCAGCTTCTGGCGGCGCTGTTGGGCGCAAAACGTGGTGAGATGGTGGCTGATTTTTGTGCTGGCGCGGGTGGTAAGACACTGGCAATTGGCGCCATGATGCGCTCGACCGGTCGCCTCTATGCCTTCGATACGTCGGCACACCGCCTGGATGGCCTGAAGCCACGGTTGGCCAGGAGCGGTCTGAGCAATGTTCAGACCGCTGCGATCACCAATGAGCGGGACGATCGGGTGAAGCGTTTGAGCCACAAAATGGACCGTGTGTTGGTCGATGCCCCCTGTTCGGGCACAGGAACGATTCGACGCAACCCTGACCTGAAGTGGCGTCTGAAGGAGGCTGAGTTGGCCGAGATTACCGCTTTGCAGTCGCGGATTCTGGCCAGCGCTGCCCAAATGGTGAAGCCCGGTGGGCGTCTTGTCTACGCCACCTGTAGTTTGCTAACGCAGGAAAACGAGGCGGTTGCCGATGCGTTTGCCGCTGCCCATCCCGATTTCGAAGCGCTGCCTGTTGCACCCCTGCTACAAAACGTGCTGCCCAACCAAGGTGAGACGGGGGACGAGTTGGCAGCGAAAGCCGAAAAGCTGTGTGCCGGTAACTGTTTGCGTTTGTGGCCGCATTTGCATCAAACCGATGGCTTTTTCGCCGCAGTTTGGCAGCGACGGGCATAAAGAATCAAATGTATGGCGTGCTAACGCATGTTTAGATGATGGCCGTTCGGTTGATTTTTTATAATTTTGGGTAGTTTTAACGATATTTAGCAGCTGTAGGCTAGTATCTGTACCCAACAGGCGGCACGACGGCCATTGTTACCGAATTTCTTGCGCCATTAGGCGAAACTGCCCCGAGCCTTTAAAATCTCGGGGTTGATCTAAATACACAAAAGGAACCCCCATGCTGGATATCGTTATGGACTGGTTGGCGAATGGTCTGACCCATGCGTCCGGTTGGCAGTTGGTCGTTTACACATTGGTTGTGACGCACCTCACCATTGCCGGCGTCACCCTGTACCTGCACCGGCACCAAGCGCACCGTGCGATGGACTTGCATGCAATCCCGTCACACTTTTTCCGCTTTTGGCTGTGGTTGACCACAGGCATGGTCACGCGTGAGTGGGTTGCGATTCACCGCAAACACCACGCGAAATGCGAAACCCATGATGATCCCCACAGCCCGATGACGCGGGGCATCGGTACGGTGTTCTTCCGTGGGTCCGAGCTTTACCGCGCGGAAGCCAAGGTCGCCGCCACGATCGAAAAATTCAGCCATGGCACCCCGAACGACTGGATCGAACGCAACGTCTATACCCGCTTCAGTGCCTCTGGTGTCGCCCTGATGCTGATCATTAACGTGTCATTGTTTGGCGTGCTAGGTCTGACGATCTGGGCCGTTCAAATGGCTTGGATTCCAATCATGGCAGCGGGCATCATCAATGGTATCGGCCACTACTGGGGCTACCGCAACTTCGAAGCTGTTGATGCGAGCACCAACATTTCCCCATGGGGTCTGCTGATTGGCGGCGAAGAGCTGCACAACAATCACCACACCTATCCCACATCGGCCAAATTCTCAGTCAAACCGTACGAGTTTGATCTCGGATGGTTGTACATCCGTCTATTTGAAATGGTGGGATGGGCCAAAGTCCGTAAGGTGCCCCCGCAATTGGTCTTAGGTGAGGTGAAGGCCATTGCTGATGAGGCGACACTCGAGGCGGTGATCGCCAACCGCTATGAAGTGATGGCCAACTTCGCTAAGGCCCTCCGCTCAGCGGCGACCGTTGAAATGAACGCGGCAAAAGCCAAAGGACATGATCTGGTCAACCTCGCGGCTGCGAAGCGCTGGCTTCACCGCGATGCCGAGAAAGTACCGGCAGATATGCAGCCCAAGCTGGAGAAGGTCCGTGAGGCACACCCTGTTTTGGATACCATGACGTCGATGCGCGAAGAGCTGCGCCAAGTCTGGAGCAGCACAACGCAGACCCGAGAGCAACTGACGGCAGATCTGCAGGCGTGGTGCACGAAGGCGGAAGCCAGTGGTATTGCCGCCTTGCACGAGTTCGCGACAAAATTGCGCCGCGCCAAGGCGTAATCTGCGCCGCTCGCACCAAGAGCCCTCAGCACTGAAAACCACCGAGCCAAACCACTCGGTGGTTTTTTTATGGCCGAAAAAAAACCGCTGACGACGGGTGTCGCAGCGGTTCTTCGGGATTGGACTGAATTACTTCAGCTTGATCTCTTTGTAGGCAACGTGTTTACGAGCTTTGGGATCAAACTTCATGATCTCCATTTTCTCGGGCGTTGTCTTTTTGTTTTTTGTGGTTGTGTAGAAGTGACCGGTTCCTGCAGTGGATTCCAGTTTGATCTTCTCGCGTGTACCTTTGGTTGCCATGATTCGTCTCCTAATTAAGCTTGACCGCGGGCACGCAAATCGGCCAGCACGGAGTCGATACCGTTTTTATCGATCAGGCGCAAAGCGGCGCTCGATACGCGCAAACGAACCCAACGGTTCTCGCTTTCAACCCAGAAACGACGGTATTGCAGGTTAGGCAAAAAACGACGCTTGGTCTTGTTGTTGGCGTGGGAAACGTTGTTTCCCGACATGGGCTTCTTGCCCGTTACTTCACATACGCGTGCCATTTGGACACTCCATAAAACGTTAACAGCTTGCGCCGCACCTCGCTGAGCC
>JALQVQ010000162.1 GCA_023260315.1 Burkholderiaceae bacterium | reverse complement strand
AGGTGTGCTCCTCTATCTTCACGAAATTTTGAACGACGAAGGCCCTGACGCCAATCAAAGAGGAAGCGATGAAGGCCACGATGGCGAGGAGCCGCGTTCCAAACTTCAACTTCTCCGCACCGGTCAAATCGTCCGGCGATGGCTCCGGTAACGGCGCCAATGAGGGATTGAGATTGGTTCGAACGAGGATGTAGACGATGTAAAGCCCCGCCATGATGAAGCCGGGCAGGAACGACGCTTGAAACAGTGCGTGAATGGATGTTTCAGTGATCAAGCCAAAGAAAATCAGCACAATCGAGGGCGGAATCATGGTTCCCAAAGACCCTGATGCGCAAATCGTACCGACCGCCAAGTTTTGGTTGTAACCCAACCGCAGCATTTGCGGCAGGGCAATGAGTCCCAGCAAAACCACCTCACCACCAATGATGCCCGACATCGCAGCCATCACAATGGCCATCAGCGCGGTCACCACAGCGATACCGCCGCGTGTGCGGTTCATCCAAATATTGAGTGTGCTGTACATGTCACGTGCGATGCCCGAACGCTCGAGCAAGGTCGCCATGAAAATGAACAACGGCACAGATATCAGGACGTAATTGGTCATGATGCCGTAAAGCCGCTGCGCCAAAATGTTGAGTGGGCCGCCACCAAAGCTTCGCGTCAGTGTGCCCTCCCCGGCTTTCCAATCGGCAAAGTTAAAACCGTGTACGAAGGGGTCGGTCAGCAATGTCGGTTCAAATTTCAGCACCAAGACCAAGGTCGCCAAGAAACCGGAGGCAAAGCCGAGTGGCATACCGATGGCAAGCAAAACCAACATGCCAATCAGCAAAACAATTGAAATGGTTGAAATATCCACGTTTACATACTCCTGAGACCCGCGGATTTAGCGGTATCTCGTTGGTCAGATGGGGTCGCTTAACGCGAAAGGGTTTGCGAATCCGGGCGATTGGCCCGCACCTCGGGCGGCAAATCGAACTCAGCCGACGGATCATGATCCTCGGTGTAGGGCTCAGGGGTCACGTTAAAGTCCTTCCAAAGGCCCTTCACCGAGTAAAAAATCGCTGCCAACAACAAAACGGCAATAAAAATACGCCAGTGCGTTGGCACCGCCATTTCTGATTCAGGTGGGGGAAAGAGCATGGGGAGCGTCCATACAGCAAGACCAATCACGGTCACCCCCGCAACCGCATCAAACAGCTTTCGAACCCAAGCGGCGCTGGGCCAATCACGAATCAAATTCGAGATGCCCTGTAAGACGAGAAAAAACAGCGCAATCAACAGCAGCGGCTTGTCCGTCGCAGGAATCGGTGGATCCCAGGCAGTGCCGAAGGCTTCCCAGCGATTAAATTTGGCGATGGCCTCGCCAAAACCACCCCAAAGCACAGCAAATGCAAAAATACTGGTGCACAGCATCGAGATAACGTCAAACACCTGACGGAGCCAAAGTGGTGCCATGTCATAAAGGACATAAATCCGAATGTGGCTGCGCTGCTGCATCGCGTACAAGCCCGCTGTCGCATAAATAATGCCCCCCGCCCAAAGCGACATCTCATTGACCCAAAGTGTGGGCTGAAAAAAGACGTAACGCATCACGACTTCGTAGAACATGATCGCCACGATGAATGCAGCGCCCCAAATCGTGATGCGACTGAATGCATACGTGATTCGGTCGATGGGGCCTGTTGGCTTATGTTCAATCATGTTGGGGGACTCCGAACGCGGTGTTCAAGAAGGAACGGGCAAATCGCCCGCGTACGAAAAAGCCGGGGCGAACCCCGGCTTTTTACTCAACGGCTTATTTAACCAAGCCCAACTCTTTTAGGTACTTGGTGTGGCTCGCAACCAAAGCTTTTGCTTCGGGTGTGGTCGCAAACTCTGGCCAAGCCTTCAAAGCAGCCGCACGGAACTTCGCACGGTCGTCATCCGACCAGTTGTACAACTTCACGCCCTTGGCCCGCAGCATCGCTGCCGCTTCGGCGTTTTTCTTCTCAAATGTCAACGCTGTCCGCAGTGCCAACGCTTCCATCGCGGTATTCAAGATACGCTGATGCGATTTAGGCATCTTGTCGTACACGCCCTTGTTACAGGCCAAGTGGTCTGAGGGCATGGAGTGGAAACCGGGATAGTTGGTGTGTTTGGCGATGTCGTACAAGCCCAAACCAACGTTGTTGGCCAAGCCTGAGGCGTCCGCGCCGTCAATGATGCCAGACTCAAGTGCCGTGAAGATTTCCGTGAAATCCATCACGATAGGCTTGGCGCCAAGGTTCGCGAAGATCTTGGTTTCCATGCCTGGAGGCGAGCGGAACTTCCAGTCCTTGAGGTCGGCCACGCCACGGATGGGCTTGGTCGATGCCAGCGATTCCTGACCGTATACCCACCAGCCGATTAACTGCATGTCGTACTTGTTGTACAGCTTCTGGGCAGCCTCCAAGCCACCGCCGTAGTACAACCAAGACAATTGCTGGTAAGGGGTGTCGTAACCACCCATGATGTCACCGACAAACTGAAACGCGGGGTTCTTACCTGTTTGGTAGCCACCACCGGTCATGTCACAGTCGAGGATGCCTGTCGCTGCCGCGTCAAAAGTTTCCACCGACTTAACAACCGATGCCGAGTAGAAGGCTTCAACCTGGATTTCACCATTCGACATCGCTGTCAAATCGTCAAAAAACTGCTTCGCCAACTTACCTGACGGTGTTTCTGGGGCGTAGTGAGTCTGGATGCGCAATTTGGTCGTGGCTGCAGTCGCGGCACCCATGCCCAAGCTCATTGCTGCGACTAGCGCGGTTGTAGCAAGTGCTCGTAGTTTCATTTCTGTCTCCTCGTTAATCCTATGACTCTCGGCCGGTTGGCTGAAACTTATTGGTCATATGATATTTTTTTTGCCGGATGGCGAAAAAATTATAGGTCATGGTCTGCGATCAACAACTCAGTGCAATCACCTATTCCAAAGGTATTACCTTTGCGCAACCCTCGACGAGTCTGAGGTCCTGTCGAGACCTCAACCATAAATGAAAGCCAGCATGACCATTACCCGCTTTGCCCTTTTCGAAGGGACAATCACCACCGGAGCGGACGCTGAATTCCGCACCGCCATATTGCGCGAGGTTTTACCCAAATGGCAGGCATTCCCGGGCGCTTTAGCTGTACGCATCTGTTTCAGCGACGAACGCGACACCGGCGCCCCCGAAATCCCTTTAATTTTGGCCATCACCTATCCCAACCGCGCGGCCGTTGATATCGCCTTGGCCAGTCCTGAGCGCGCGGCTGCGAAGGCGGCAACTGATGCAGTCTTAGCCCGCTACTTCAAGGGACGAATACACCATCACATCACCGAGGCGAACGAATGGATCGCCTGACTCGGCGGGAACGGTATGCTTCGGTATCGTGTCCAACGTAACCGACGCCCCTGCCCGTGCCACTGATTACCCTTGAGAACGTTCGCCTGATCATTGATCAAACCGTTGTATTCGAAGCCCTCAACGTGCAAATACAACCCGGCCTGATCGCGGTCACGGGTGACGAACGCGTGGGGAAAACCACGCTGCTGATGCTTT
>JALQVQ010000140.1 GCA_023260315.1 Burkholderiaceae bacterium | reverse complement strand
ATTGTCATAGAGCATCTAATGGCTCCTACAATCAATTAGAAAGATTACAAAAGTTACGCGCCCTCTTTTTTGAGAAAACACAAAGCTTAGGGCAAAATAAAATCCAACTTGAACGCCAAGGCGACCTCTCTTTAAATCATCAAGATTTTCCGTAAGATCATAGATCATAAGATGATCACCACTTTTCTTTAATTCAAGTGGCTTTGTATTAGTGATAATTGGAGACTCAATTTTTCTCATTTTCATTACATCGCCATCCCCAAGGTGAATGGGTATCAGTCCCTGCACACCACACTGGTGGGGCCTGCCGGTATCAACATCGAGATTCAGCTGCGGACCATCGAGATGAACCTCGTGGCCGAGTCAGGCGTTGCCGCGCATTGGCTCTATAAAGCCGACAACCCGGAAGGGACCGAGGGCGAGCGTCTCAGCGCCCAATGGGTTCAATCTATGCTCGACATTCAGCAAGAGACGCGCGATGCCGCTGAGTTTTGGGATCACATCAAGATCGACCTGTTCCCCGACTCGGTCTACGTTTTCACGCCCAAGGGCAAAATTTTGTCGATGCCAAGGGGTGCCACCGCTGTCGACTTCGCCTACGCCATCCACACCGACGTGGGGCAGCACGCCGTCTCGGCGACCATCAACGGCGAGCCCGCACCGCTGCGGTCTGAGTTGCAAAACGGGGATGTTGTTGGCATCGAGACCGCCAGCATGTCCGGGCCCAATCCGGCATGGCTGACCTTCGTTCAAACGGGACGTGCGCGATCAAAAATTCGCAATTACCTCAAGCAATTGGAAGATGACCAGTCACGCGAACTGGGCGTCAAAATGCTCAGACAATCGCTTCGCGCAGAGGGCATCGGGCAGCTGCCAGATGAAATCAAACACGAGGAAGTTTGGGCAAAACTACTGCGCTTTGCGGGTAACAAAACGATCAACGAGCTCTACAGTGATTTGGGCTTGGGCAAACGCATCGCCAGCATCATTGCCAAAAAGTTAACGACCCTGCTGGCCGAGGAAGGCTTGCGCCCCGACATGATGCTCATCACATCCGCACGCTTCGCGGGCCAAACCGATGAGACGATTGGGCAAGGTGTCCTCACATTGGACGGCACGGAAGGCGCATCTGTCTTGTACGCGCAATGCTGCCAACCGATTCCAGGCGACCGAATCGTGGGTTACTTGGGACGGGGTGACGGGCTTGCGGTACACACGGTGGAATGTCCCGCAGGGCGCCGCCTGCTGCAACGCGACAGCGAGCGATTCTTACCCGTCGAATGGTCCGACGAACCCACACGCCCATTTGAATCAAAGCTGCTTGTCAGTGTGGATAACGGTAAGGGCGTTTTGGCGCGCGTTGCCGCTGCGCTCACCAGCGCGGAAGCCGACATCACCCACGTTGACATGGGCAACGACCATAACCAAGTGGAACTGCGCTTCACGGTTGCTGTTCGCAATCGCAGGCACTTAGCGGATGTGCTGCGTGCCGTGAAGCGGACGCCATCGGTGCTACGCGCCCATCGACACAAAGTTCGCGGCTGACGTGTCGGTATCGCTCACAACGGCGGGGCCATCCCCACTGCTTTTATCGGTACCGGTAGCCGTCGGCTACGTCCCCCTTGGCGCCGTCTTCGGCTTTTTATTTGTGCAGGCGGGCGGGCCGTGGTGGCTCGCCATCGCCAGCAGCATTTGGGTTTACGCCGGCGCCTCGCAGTTCATGATGATCCCCATGTTGTCTGCGGGACTGTCGGTCGGATCGATTGCACTGGCAACGCTGGTGGTCAATTTGCGCCATGTCTTTTACGGACTCTCGCTTCTGCATGCCTTACCCCAGCATCCGATTGCGAGGGCTTACATGGTTTTTGGTCTGACCGATGAGACCTACTCAGTGCTCACCACCCTACCGCCAGAAACGTCGACGGCACAGCGCGTGTGGCTCACCCTCATCAACCAACTGTGGTGGGTCAGCGGCACCGCCATTGGCGCGCTTCTGGGTAGCCAGGCACAAACCCAACTTGCGGGTTTGGACTTCGCACTGGTCGCGCTGTTCGCCGTCTTGGTTGTGGAACAGTGGCGAGCGCGAAGCAGCCCAAAGCCCCTCTGGGTGGCGCTCGCCGCTTACCCGGTTGCTTGGCTCGTTGCGCCACAACAGGCGCTCTTGTTGTCGATAGCCCTTAGCGTTGGGGCAGCCATCATGCTCGATTGGATCAGTCATGAGCGATGAGGCCTACATCGCACTGGTGATCTTGGCCATGGGGGTGGTGACCTTCGGCATCCGGGCGACGCCATTTTTAACAGGCCGGTGGCTACAAAAGCACCCACAGGTGACGCGCCTCGGGCGCTTCTTACCGCTCAGCATCATGGTGCTGCTGACCCTTCACAGCGTGCTGGATATTTCAGGCAGCTGGGATGGGCGTTTGTGGCCTGAAATCCTCGCGCTTGGCGTCGTCATCGCCATGCAGTGGTGGCAGCGCAAGGCACTGCTCAGCATTGGTTTGGGAACGGCACTCTACCTGTTGCTACGCAACGGGATCTGAGGCGAGGTATTGCACATCATCGATGCACAGTAATTGAGGGCCCGATGGTGTTTGCACACGAACCTCATCTCCCACGTGCGCTTTGAGTATTGCTTTCGCAATTGGCGATATCCAACTGATCTGCCCCAGCTCGTGCTGCACCTCGTCAACGCCCACAATCTGCACAGTGATGGTGGCGCCTGCATCGTCTCCAGCCACCACGGTGTAAGTCACTGTTGCACCGAAGAACACCTGATCGATGCCGGCATTCGCCGTCGTATCGACAACCGTGGCAATCGCCAAACGCTTGGTTAAAAACCGCAGTCGCCGATCAATTTCACGAAGGCGTTTTTTGCCGTAGATGTAATCACCATTTTCTGATCGGTCGCCATTTTTAGCGGCCCAATGAACGGCCTCAACCACGATCGGGCGCTCAACGTCCAAGAGTTGCAGCAGCTCAGCGCGAAGGCGGGCTTCACCTGCTTTGGTGATGTAGTTCTTGAAAGGCTGCGCCGCATCGGTCGATGCAGAGGCGTCGTCCTCGTCATCCGGATCATCGATCGCAAAAGATAAATTTTCAGTCAATGGCACACCCGTCAATGGTTGGCAAATCAGGTTCGCACAAAGCGTTCAACACAACGCAAAAAGGGTTGCAAACAATGTTTGCAACCCTTTTATTGAACTTATAAAAGTTGGTGCGGCTGGCAGGATTCGAACCCACGACCCCTTGGTTCGTAGCCAAGTACTCTATCCAACTGAGCTACAGCCGCTGAGCCTTGAATTCTAGCATAGGCTTTTTGACTTTTTAAATTGGTTGCCAATAAATATTTTAAAACGCGCGCGCTTCAACCCCAATTGTTTGGTCGCATAATCCGCGAGCCCCGATCCGTGGGTGAATGGTCCGTTTTCTTTCGAGGCAACCATGGCCGACTTGCAACTCGTCATCAAGACTGAAGATGATCGCGTCTTCTACGACATGCCAGAGGTGAGCCCCTGCTCCAACTGCGGCGTGTGTTGTAAACATTTTCGAGTCTCTTTTTATCAAGGTGAATTGGACTCGTTTCCCCTCGGTTTTGTACCCGCCGAAATGACGCGCACAGTCACACCATTTTTGGTGTGCATGCAAGGCACTGAAAACGGTAACGAAAACGGCAACGGCCGGTGCATCGCCTTGCAGCCAAACAACAAGTGCGCCATCTACGCCAACCGCCCCACGCCATGTCGAGAATTTGCCGTTTATATGGCTGACGGCTCGTTGAATCCCAAGTGCATTGAGCTGCGTGCCCGTTACGGCATCCCACCCTACGAGACACCGCTAAAGGCGGCATAGATTCGATTTCAGCAGATTGATCTCGGCTTGATATCTTTCTGAATCTATAGGACTCATTTATCCGTATGACCTTTGATTTTTTAGTTGCTTTTTAGCAACTAAAAACACATTCGCATAAAAATGTTTTCATAGGGTTATCCATAGGTTCACGGCCAGATATATGATCCGCTCCGGTGAGTTCGAGAACAGAAATGAAGTCTGTTTTCAGGCCGCCTAGCATTAAGAAGTTCGCTGTTTTGGCGGGCTTTTTTTTGGACAGCTTTGTTTGTTCAATCTTTTATCTTTGTGAGTTTCATCATGAAAAAATCAGTTCTCTTGGCCGCTCTGTTGGCTGCTTTCGCTTTGACCGCTTGTGGCAAAAAAGAAGAAGCCGCTGCTCCTGTTGAAGCACCTGCCGCAGCTGCACCAGCACCTGCTACAGAAGCACCCGCAGCTGCACCAGCACCTGCCACAGAAGCACCTGCAGCTGCACCAGCACCTGCTGCTGAGCCAGCCAAGCAGTAATTCGCAAGGCACGGTATCGGCCCCGCCGGTACCCGCTATAAAAAAACCGCCTTCGGGCGGTTTTTTTGTCTGTGCTTCTCAATTCCTCGGCATGGGTAACGCCGTTTTGTATCGCACCTGTTTAAGCGCAAAGCTGGAGCGAATCTTCTCAACACCTGGT
>JALQVQ010000279.1 GCA_023260315.1 Burkholderiaceae bacterium | reverse complement strand
ATACCTTATCTTACAGTGTAGATAGTCCGCTCAAACCCTTCACTCCAAGCCAACCTTGCAAAAATGGAGTACATAATAATTATTCATGTCTCAGAAGAATAATATCTCTCTCTCTCTCTAGACCTCTATATAGACATCACGCCAAGGCGTGACCCAGCAGTTGGCAAAAATCGAAATGCGCCGCCGCCTAACCCTGATCGCGGCCATGCTGTTGGCCAACGGGCATGTGGACGGCATGATTTGCGGCACCTGGGGCAGCACATCAAATCACCTGGATTACATCGACCCCGTTATTGGAAAGCGCGAGGGCGCTCACACCTATGCATGCATGAACGGGTTGATGCTCCCGGGCCGGCAAGTGTTCTTGGTTGACACCCATGTGAACTATGACCCCAGCGCGGAGGAGTTGACCGAGATCACGTTGGCCGCGGCAGAAGAGATGCGTCGATTTGGCATCACGCCAAAAGTCGCTCTGTTGTCACACTCTAACTTTGGCTCATCCAATCAACCGAGCGCCGTCAAAATGCGCCGAACCTTGGCGCTGCTGAACGCGCAAGCGCCTTGGTTGGAAGTGGACGGCGAAATGCACGGAGACGTGGCACTCGACGCAGTCGCTCGGGAAAAACTGATGCCCGACAGCGTGCTGCGTGGCGAGGCCAACTTGTTGGTGCTGCCCAACATCGACGCGGCTAACATCGCCTACAACCTTCTGAAGACCGCGTCCGGTGGTGGTATCGCAATTGGCCCAGTCTTACTGGGCGCCGCCAAACCGGTACACATCCTGACGCCCAGCACCACGGTGCGCCGAATCGTCAATATGACGGCTCTGACTGTGGCTGACGCCAACGCCCAACGGAAGTAACGTATCGAGACGGGGGCTATCCGCCAATTGCCGATTTTTTAAGCAACTTGGCGGGTAAATTCCCCTACCCCTTGCGCTTTTACCCATATTGAGGCAAACTCTCGCCTTGTTTTTAGGGTTTACCCTTGTCGAATGCACCGCCACTTGGCCGTTGCCTTTTATACGTGTTGGGCGTCTCGAGACGTCCCGATAAAGGGCTGGTTGACAACAACCAAACGTCCAAAGCGAGCAACCGCTCGCCGACTGTCGCGCGCGGTGCCTCTTCAAAATTGCCTAACTTTGATTGATTTTTGAAAAGAAAGAAGCGGAGATGGACATGCCACTTCGTACAGTACGTACAAACATTGTTCAATCGATTCGAGCGCACCGCGTTAGCGAATTGCAGCAGGCTGCGGAAGCATTGGGTCATCACTTTCTGTACGCTAACTTGGGTAAGGCTCAAGTGAAGCAGGACGTGCTCGATCTGATCAACGCACAATACACGTTGCCTGTGAACAGCAACAAAAACTTCGATACGCTTTACAGCGCCATCACGGATACGTTGCACAAGTCCGGTCCGCAAACAGGTTTTGTTGCGGTGCTCGAGCATATCCCGTCACACGCAAGGTTTGACAAAGAAACGCGTGAGCAACTCCTTGATATCTTCCGCGATGCCTCGGATTACTGGAACGACCGCAAGGTCCCCTTCCGTTGCTTCTACTCGTTTGCTGTGGCCCGCGCCGCAACAGGCGAGACCATTCAACTGGAGGGCGGCGAGGAGCCCATGCCGACCGACAAGTTGGTCGATGTCAGCCCAATGGCGTTGCGCATGAGCAGTCCCTTCAACGCTGGCTACTGGTTAACGGCCGCTTAAACCGCTCGACGCGATACCCCCATCTGGGGACGATGACAAAAAGCCAGCGAACGCTGGCTTTTTTCATGGCTAGCCCATGTCTGATGGGGGTGACCGTGTACCGGGTGGCAGCGCCTGATGCAGCGCCAAGTACTCGTCCACAGCGACCTCCTCTGCGCGACGTCGGAGGTCAAAATCACCGCTGTAACCCTGGTTGGCCAACCAAACGCCCAGTGTGTGACGCAGCAGTTTGCGTCTCTGACTAAACGCCACTTGCACCATTTCGGAGAACCGCGCGAAGCTGACCGCAGGCGGGTTTGCTTTAGGCACCATACGCACCATGGCGCTGTCAACGCGTGGTGGTGGGTCAAAGCTGGTTGGCGGCACGTGCAGAAAGTTTTCCATGTCATAGCGCCACTGCAGCATGACCGACAAACGGCCATAGGCCGACGTGGCAGGCGCAGCGACCATGCGGTCAATCACCTCTTTTTGCAGCATGAAGTGCTGGTCTTTGACCACATCGACGGCATCAAGCAAGTGGAACAAAATGGGCGTCGAGATGTTGTAGGGCAGGTTGCCCACGATGCGCAAGCCACTCGAGGCCAAGGTGCGAAAGTCAACCCGCAACACATCTTGATCGATCACCGTAAGTTGTGGATTTGTTCGCAACCGGCTGACAAGGTCCCGGTCCAGCTCAACCACCGTGAGGTGCTTCAGGCGCGCAAGCAGCGGGTTGGTAATGGCGCCGAGACCAGGGCCAATCTCAACCATCTGATCGTCCGCCTCCGGCGCGATGCCATTGACGATGCCTTCGATGATGCTGCCATCAACAAGGAAATGCTGGCCGAATCGCTTTCGCGCAATGTGCTTCATTCGGCGCTGAAATCACGAATGTCAACATAGGCACGCAAACGCGCCTCTTCCGTCCATTTTTTAAAGGCCTCGTCGGCCTTTCGCTGTTTCAAAATGTCAACGATGGCTTCGTTTTGCGCATCTTCCCCGAGCGGAACACGCTTGCGCTCAAGAACTTGGATCAAATGAACACCAAATCGTGACACCACCGGCTCGCTCACTTCACCCGGTGGCAACTGGTTCATCGGGCCCTCGAACTCAGGAACAAAAACACCCGGCGCCACCCAGCCCAAGTCACCACCGTAAGCAGCTGACCCATCTTGGCTGTTGGCTTTGGCGATGTCGCCAAAATCCCGCGTACCCGAAACGATTTGTGCGCGAAACGCCTTCAAACGTTCAACCGCCTGTGCCTGCGTCAAATCAGGGCCGACCGTCAATAAAATGTGCCGCGCGCGCGTTTGCGTTGCCGTCATGGTTATCTTGGGGATTGGGCGACCCAGTACCTTGAGCAAGTGGAAGCCAGCCCCGCTGCGCACCCAATTGGACACGGCGCCTACGCTGACCGCTTGGGTGGCGTCCGTGAACAGCGGCGGATAATCCTCGACGGCGCGTACACCCATATCGCCGCCGCCTGCGGCCTCAGCAGACTTCGAATGCGCTTTGACAAGCGCCTCGAATGGTTCGCCTCGCTTGAGCGCCGCATCGATGCTTTGCTTTTCAGCCTCAATCGCCGCCAAGGCCGAAGGACTCACGCCCTCGGGCACCGGGATGAACAGCTGCGCCAACTGAATCTGCACGGGGGGCTTCTCGTTGGTCAGTGTTTGTTGTTCGTCGAGATACGCGTCAATCTCCGCTTGGCTCGGCCGATCGATACCCGCCAATAAGCGCTCGCGCATGCGTTGTAAGGTCAGTTGATCGGCGAGTTGCTGGCGAAAAGTTTTAACAGACAAGCCCTCTTTCTGGACCGCGTCGTGCAAAGCCTCAACCGACATGCGGTTGTTTTGCGCCACCATGGCCTGCGCACCGTCAATGTCGCGAGAGCCGATAACGATCCCCTCTTGCTGAGCGCGCTGAACTTGCGCACGCTGGGCAATCAACAACTCCAACACTTGGGCTTTGAACGCGGGTGTGATGGCCGTTTTGTTTTCGCGGGCCAAGACGGTGGCGCGCTGATTCAAGTCAAACAAGGTGACCGGGGCATCGTTAACGACGGCCACAATGCGATCAGACAACGCAGGCGCTTTGGGCGCATCGCTATCAGCGGCAAGCGCGGGCGTTGCGAAAAGGGCGGCCGCGGTGACAACAGCGACAACCACGCCAAGCAACGACAGGTGGCGGGCAACAGACCGGTTATTTAGGGAATTCAAGCGCTGACTCTCAATCGTAATTTTGGAAACGGCTGGGCGGGTTCACCTCCTGGCGGAGGTACTGGTAACGCGGGATGTTCTCACTCAGCGTCGCCAGGGGGTTCGCGCCAATGCGCGAGAAGCCGACAAATTCAAGTTGGAATAACAGCCGGTCGGTGGCTTCGTTGGTGGCGGTTTGAACGCGCTCAAGCACCACGCGCCCCACCCAACAACCGGCATCATATTCAAAGCCAGTGACCATATCGGCCACCCGTTGATCTTTCTGACTGTAGTTGACACGGCCCACGCTGTACCAGCGCGGCGCACCAAGCCCCTTGCCGGGGCCCAGATCAACGCCACGATCACCCCACAGGTCATTCAGAGGCCACTGCCATGACAAATCGATCAGCTCACTCACATCGCGCTGCAGCCGGTAGGCCAAACTGACGGTTCGATAGCTACCCGGGTGGTAAGTCACGCGTGCAGTGGAGCGCTTGGTCCGGTTGGTATCGGCATCGACTTGGACCACACCGTCCAAGCGCCAGATATCGGATGGGTTGTAGGTACCCCCAATCAAAAGGTCGCTAACGGTATCGGTCAATGGTGCGGCGCCATCGCTGATGCCCTGACGCTGGTCAGCCAAGCGGCGACGCTGCGCCGCAGTTAAGTTGAACAACTCGCGACCACTGGCATTGAACCAGCGCGTGGTCAGCCCCAAGGTGACCAGGCGCGCATCCGCCACGCGATCGTTGCCAGAGAAGGGGTACGGTGAGTAAATACTGCTGAGGTTGAAGTCGACGTCACCCGAATCGTAATTGGGCAAACCGTCTTGGTTGCGATAGGGCGTTTGCGCGTAAACCACGCGCGGCTCAAGCGTTTGCATGGCGGCACCCCGAGCGGCTTCGAGAACCAAACCACTGTCGATACTGAAGGTCGATGTCGTGACTGTCGCACTGCGTCGCCCCTGCCACAAACCGTTCGCTTGGAGCGCCTGGTCCATTTGATAGTTGCGCGTGTGCAGGCGAAGGGCGGGCGTGATGTAACCGCCGGGCGTGTCGTAACGATGACTCACGTTGACTGCAGCCAACAAACGCTGACCATCAAGGGTGTTGCTGGTGGGCTTGTCGAACTGGGTTAATTCCGTATCAACCGACCAATCGATGCCCGAGAACTGGCCCCGCGATCCCTTCGAGCCAATCCGATAAGCGAGCTGATAACGATCGTAAGGCTCAGCGATCCGATCGGTACCGGTTGATTGCAAGGTCTCCCACTTGTAGACGCCCGCGCTGGCTTGCCACAGGTTTTCGCCAGTGGTCAGCGACAGGTCGTTGGCCAGTAAACGCGAGGTGAGTGAGGTGGTGGTCCGCGGGAAATCACGCCAATAGTCGCCATCGCTGACTCGGTTCACATTGGCGTTGAAGGTAACGGGCAAGCCTGAGGGATTCAAGCCTTGTTGGTGTTGCCATGTCCAGCCCCAGCGATCGGCATTACGCTAGGTGTCGTTGGGCATGTACGCACCGCGAAAGCGACCCGCATAGGTGGACCCCAAATAGCGGTATTC
>JALQVQ010000215.1 GCA_023260315.1 Burkholderiaceae bacterium | reverse complement strand
GTCAAACACCGGGTTGGCCAATGCGGCCAGAACATGCCACCAGGCCCGTCGCTTGGGCCCGGCGACCATCAAACTCATCGTACCCGCTGCGGCTCGAATCGGCCCGCCTGACATTGGGGCATCAATCATGTCAATGCCGGTCTCGCCTAAACGACCGGCGAATGCTTGGACGTCCTCCGGGCTCAAAGTCGGCGTGAGTAAAACCGTTAACTGACGGTGGTTTCCCGAGCAAACGCCGCCCGGACCCCACAGGACCTCTCGGCAGTCATCACCGTTGACAACGCACACCACCAAAAGCGCACCCGGGGGCAGGTCGTCAACCACCGCCCTCGCGGATCCAGCGGTTTGGGCGCCAATGGCCGCCGCAGCCACTAAACGCTGAGGATCAATATCAAAGGCGATCGCTTGCCCACCAAGGGACCGCCATCGGGTTAGCATTCCCATGCCCATGTTTCCGACGCCGATGAACCCCAGCGTCGTTTGATCGATGGCGTCTGGCATGGTCATAGTCAGCGTTGCATGAGGCGCTTGGTGCGGGCAATTGACATCAAGATTCCAAGACCGATCCCGAGTGTCACCATCGCGGTGCCGCCGTAGCTGATGAACGGCAACGGCACGCCGACAACTGGCAAAATTCCGCTCACCATTCCCATGTTCACGAAACCGTAAACGAAGAAATTCAGCGTCAATGAACCCGCCAATAATCTCGAAAACAGGGTCGGCGCCTCCATCGCAATCATCAAACCACGCACGATGAGGAAGACCAAGCCGACTACCAAAAAGGTGGTACCAATCAGACCAAACTCTTCGCTGAACGCCGCATAAATGAAGTCGGTGGTTCGCTCGGGGATGAACTCCAAGTGGGTTTGCGTTCCCTGCATAAACCCCTTGCCGAGGATGCCACCCGAGCCGATGGCGATCATCCCTTGAATGATGTGAAAACCTTTACCCAGCGGGTCTTGATAAGGGTCTAAAAGCGTGCAAACCCGCTGTTTTTGGTAGTCGTGCAAAACCACCCAGTCAACGCCTTTCACACAGAGGGTTGGCTCCATGACGATCAAGGCGATGATGCCAATGACACCAATGACCAGCGGCGGGATGATCAAGCGCCAACTCAGCCCTGCAAAATAAATAACAAACAAACCGGACGCCAGCACAAGGAGCGATGTCCCCAGATCAGGCTGCGTCACGATCAGGCCGACGGGTATCAATAAGATCAGGCTGGCGACCAGAAAATCGAGTGACCGCATCTGCCCTTCGCGTCGCTGGAACCACCATGCCAACATCAGAGGCATGCCGATTTTCATGATCTCGCTGGGCTGTATGACAACCCCGATATTCAGCCAACGCTGTGCGCCTTTTTTGGTTAACCCGAAAAGCGCAACGGCAATAAGCAGCGCTACGCCGAAGGCATATATCGGAACCGCAACCGTCAACAGCCGTTGCGGCGGCACCTGAGCCACCAAAAACAGCGCCGTTGCGGCAATCATCATGTTGCGACCATGATCCATGAATCGCGTGCCGTGATCAAACCCGACCGAGTACATGGTCGCCAAACCTGCGATGGCCAGACAGAGCACAGCGGCCATGAGCGGGCCGTCGAATCCGACGAACCAAGGTGCCAGGCGATGCGACCAGCTGGAATTTTTGATAACCACAGACATACCGGTATTATCGACCCTGGCAACCGGTTTGGCGCGCCGATCCAATCCCCCTCGCTCACTGCCATTCGCTACCAAGGGAGGCCTCATGCGGACCACACACCTGCTCTACCTGCACGGGTTTCGATCGTCGCCGCAGTCGATCAAGGCGAGGCAAATGGCCGTCTGGGTCAGTAAAAACCATCCCAATGTGGTTTGGGCCTGCCCAGCCCTTTTGCCCTCACCGGTCGAGGCGATGGCGCAGATCGAGGCATTGGTCCAAGACTGGCCAGCCAGCCACTCGGCGGTCATGGGCTCGAGCCTCGGGGGTTACTACGCCACAGCACTCGCACGTGCA
>JALQVQ010000191.1 GCA_023260315.1 Burkholderiaceae bacterium | reverse complement strand
CAACCGGTACAGCCTGACCGATGATGAAGTCACCCAGCTGGCCGAGTACGCGACCATCATCGAGGCGCACTATGGCCGACCCATGGATATTGAATGGGGCAAGGACGGCACAGACGGTCAGATCTACATCCTCCAAGCCCGTCCTGAAACTGTGAAAAGCCAGGCCAAAGGCAAGGTCGAGCAGCGCTACACGTTGGTGGGTAAGAGTCCTTTGTTGGCGACAGGTCGGGCAATTGGTCAAAAAATTGGCGCCGGTCCCGTACGGCTGGTTGACGACATTGCCGATATGGACAAGGTCCAGCCTGGTGATATTTTGGTGACCGACATGACCGACCCCAATTGGGAACCCGTCATGAAGCGTGCGAGCGCAATCGTGACCAACCGTGGCGGACGCACGTGCCATGCAGCGATCATCGCCCGTGAGCTCGGTATTCCAGCCGTCGTCGGTTGCGGTGATGCGACGGAGCGTTTAGTCGACGGTGCCTTGGTGACGGTCAGCTGCGCCGAGGGCGACACCGGTAATATTTATGAGGGTTTGCTTGAGACCGATGTCTCTGAGGTGCAGCGCGGCGAGATGCCTGAGCTGGACGTCAAAATCATGATGAACGTCGGTAATCCACAACTCGCCTTCGATTTCTGTCAACTGCCGAACGCAGGCGTGGGTTTGGCGCGTTTGGAATTCATCATCAACAACAACATTGGCGTGCATCCCAAGGCCATTTTGGATTACCCGCACATCGACGCCGACTTGAAGAAGGCCGTCGAATCGGTCGCGCGAGGTCATGCCTCGCCGCGCGCCTTCTACGTTGACAAAGTAGCGGAGGGCGTTGCCACCATTGCCGCAGCGTATTGGCCCAAGCCTGTGATTGTTCGTTTGTCGGACTTCAAGTCAAACGAGTATCGCAAGCTGATCGGTGGCTCGCGCTATGAGCCGGATGAAGAGAATCCGATGCTGGGCTTCCGTGGTGCATCGCGTTATATCAGCGAGGATTTTGGCGAGGCGTTTGCCATGGAGTGCGAGGCTTTGAAGCGCGTGCGTGATGAAATGGGCCTCACCAACGTGCAGGTAATGGTGCCCTTTGTTCGAACATTGGGGCAGGCCAAAGCAGTCACCGAGTTGCTGGCAGCCAAAGGTTTGAAGCGTGGTGAGAACGACCTCAAGGTCATCATGATGTGTGAGGTTCCCAGTAACGCGATCCTGGCGGACGATTTCTTGGCCTACTTCGACGGCTTTTCGATCGGTTCGAATGACTTGACTCAGCTGACCCTCGGTCTCGATCGTGACTCGGGCCTTGAGCTGTTGGCCGCCGATTTTGATGAGCGAGATCCCGCCGTCAAAGCACTTTTAAAGCGCGCTATTGAGGCGTGTAGGAAGCAGGGCAAGTACGTCGGTATCTGCGGACAAGGCCCAAGCGATCACGCTGATTTTGCTGAATGGCTCGTCGCAGAGGGGATCCATTCGATCTCTTTAAACCCCGATACCGTTGTTCAGACGTGGAAGCGTTTGGCGACGCGTTGAGCCAAAGAGCCTCGTATGGCGCAACCCGCAGGCACGAGAGGGTTTGACCGGGCCGTCTGGCTCGTCGCCCTTCTGGTCACCCTGCTGGTTCTCGGGTGGGTTGTTGCCAGTGGGTGGCTCATACGGGCAGCCCTGCCAGCGACAATCTCTGAGCCGTTAACAGCCCTCCTGCAGCAGGCGTTCACGACCCACGCGCCTGTGGTGGCCGGGTGCGTTTTTATTGGCTTTGTTGGCGTTCTGTTTGCAGTCAGACAGGTGCGGGCGCGCTACTTTACGGCAATGTCGCGGCTCGTGGAGCAGCTGGCGATGGCCGTTCGGGCTGAGCGTCTGGTGACATTGCCGGTCGAGGGTGGGCGCTCACAGCAATCGCTTGCCAGAGCAGCAAACGCGCTGCTCGAAGAGCGTGATCAGTTGCGTCATCAGGTTCAAAGCGTCATTGATTCGTCGACCGCCCAGTTGGCGGCGGAGAGGAATCAATTGGCCACCCTGATGGCTGAATTGAAGCAAAGCATCGTCGTGTGTAACGCGGATGGGCAGATCCTTCTGTTCAATGCCCACGCAGGCGAACTGCTCGAGCCAAGCGGTTTTCCACTGCGTATTGGACGTCCGATGTCGCAATGGCTGGACGCCGACTTGTTGGCGCATGCGCAAGGCGTATTGGCCGCGCAGGTGGCCCGTGCGGTCTCGCAGCCGACCACCGAATTTGCGTGGCTGACAGCGGCGGGCGCGATGATGCGGGTGCACATGGCGCCGATCATTGATGCCACCGTCGCGCAGCGGGTGACTGGCTATGTGCTGATGATGAATGATGTGTCGGCGGAATACGCGCTGCAAAGCCAGCGCGAGGCCTGGTTGTATGAGTTGACCGACTTTTCGCGCGCACGGCTGAGCAGCATTAAGTCAGCGATCGATGCGTTGCAGCGCCCAGACATCACCGAAGAGGAGCGGAAGCCTTGGCGGGCACAAATTCACGATGACGTTGTTCGGTTCAGCGAGCAGCTGCGCGCGGCCGGTGATCGGGCCGTCGCGGATTTGATACAGCCCTGGCCACTGCAGCAGATGACCGCCATTGATTTCCTGACGGTCGCCGCCCGTCACATTGAATCGTGGCTGGATGTCAAGGTGATGGTGGATCCGGTGCCGGAGGACTTGGTCTTGCAGGTTGACAGCTACACGCTGACACAAGCGCTCGCTCACCTGTCCGCGTGCCTCGTGGATGGTTTCAACGTCCGCTACCTCACGTTGCGCGTGGCGGCCCACGAGGGCCGAGCGCAGCTTGACTTGGTCTGGAGTGGGCATGTCATGAGCACGGAGACCGCAATGAGTTGGGAGCTGGATCCCATGGTCGTTCAAGCCGGTCATGTGGCGATGTCTGTTCGCGATGTGGTGTCCCGACACAGTGCGCAACTCTGGTTCGAGCGCGCGCGTGTTCGTCATGAATCGTTCTTCCGGTGGCTGCTCCCCTTAACGACGGTGTCCAATGCGTCGAAGCCGATTGCTGGGCCGCGTCCCGAATTTTTTGATTTCGACTTGTTTAAGACGACGCCCAGTGCAGGCGCGCTTGCCGATCGTCCGTTGACAGCGTTGACATACACGGTTTTCGACACCGAGACGACTGGCCTTAATCCGTCCGAAGGTGATGAGATTATTCAAATCGGGGCGGTACGGATCGTGGGTAACAAGTTGAGAACCTCAGAGGTGATGGATCAATTGGTTGATCCGAACCGATCGATCCCCAAGGCTGGCATTGCGATCCATGGCATCACGCCGCAGGATGTGCGCGGTGCCCCTCGTATCGATGTGGCGCTTGCAGCCTTCAAAGCTTTCGCAGCGGACTCGGTCTTGGTCGCGCACAACGCGGCGTTTGACATGCGTTTTCTCGAGCTGAAGGAGTCGCAAACCGGCATTCGTTTCGATCAGCCCGTGCTGGACACCTTGTTATTGGCCGCAGTCGTCCTGCCAGAGCAACCCACGCACGGTCTGCATGCGCTGGCTGAGAAGCTGGGCGTTGATGCAACGGATCGCCACCACGCATTGAGCGATGCATTGGTGACTGGTGCGATTTTTTTAAAGCTACTGCCGCTGCTCGAAGAGCAGGGCATAACGACCCTCCGAGAGGCGCGCGAGGCATCGCAAAAGACCTTCTACGCACGCCTGGCCTATTAGGTCAAACGGTTGGCCTGATAGCGGTGCGCCAACGCCTCTTGCAATTGCTTGATGGTTTTGAATGCATGGTGAATGCGTATGTTTTCAAAATTTGACAGACTGTTGCGGCGCAAATAGTTGTCTGCAGCCTCACCGCGCTGCGTTTGGGCGCCTTGGTGCTTGATTCGTAGCTTGCCTAGATAGGCCAACGTATCTCTGAGGTCGTGTGCACTGGCTCGGCTGACGGCAACGTTGTGGTCAGCAGCGACCAAGCGGTCGTGTGTGTTGCTGACGGGGAGGCCTTCGGCCAGCGCGTAGACCCGAGCCAAATCGACAATTGGGACGATCGCGTTGTGTTTGAGATTGATCGCCTTTGGATACCGTTTGGCTTGGTTCCAGCTCAGCCCCCCCCACCAGTTCAGTGCGGGGCGGTGGGTCAGTGCATTGGCAACCATGTGGGATAAAAAGATGCCATTTTTTTGAGCCAACGGAAACACCATGTCCTGCAGTTGCTTGAACAAGTTTGGTTCGCCGCCAATGAATCGGAGGTCGAAGAACACACACGTCAGCATGAGCGCTGTCGGGTCGGGTTGCGTGATCCATCGCTCGAAATAGCGCTGCCAGGATTCAAGGGTGACGCGCCATTTGGCATTGGTTGCCATCATGTCGCCCGGGCAATAGACATAGCCACAGGCGTTCAAGCCATCACAGACGAAATGGGCCAATTCTAAAAAATAGGCGCCATGTAGCGCTTCGTCATAGGCGTTGTCTAAAACCAAACAATTGTCTTGGTCGGTCTTTGCTGTTTGTTCGAGTCGACCTTGTGAACCTGCTGCCACCCAGGCATAGGGGACGGGTGCCGGCCCTAATTTTTTATGCGCCATCATCAGCAGCTGGTTTGTCGTGGCGTCTGTGATCGCAGTCATGATGTGACCGATGCTGTAGGCCGATGCGTCCGCGCTCGCGAGGTTTTGTTGAAGGGCAGCTGTGTGCGCTGTTACTGTGACAAGGCCATCGACGTCCTGTTGGCGGCGGATCGCACTGGCCAGCGCAACCGGTGATGTGTTCTGCATCTGCATGACCGATGTCGCCGTGATCACCCCAATCGGTGCGTCATCGCGCAACACGGGAAGATGGTGGATGTGGTTCCGGGTCATGGTGACGAGCCCCTCAAAGACCGTCGCCGTCGCCGCGATCGTGTGCGGATAGCGGGTTGCGATGAGGTGGACGGGGGCGTCAAATGAGACTTGCTGCGCGACAGCGCGATTGCGAATGTCTCGGTCCGTGACGATGCCAACCAACCGGCCCTCATGTGTGAGAAGCAAGCAGGACACATCATGTGTCTGCATGTGTTGAGCGGCGGCCTGAATCGTTTCGTTCGGTGCGATTTGAACGGCAGCACGCGTGACGAGGTCCGCGATGGGTTGGGTCAGGTGGTTTAATTCGTTTTGACTCATTTGAGTAGCGGTTTAAATGCCCTTCGATTTAACCCCGTAAAAGGCTAAACTTCAATGCAAAATTACCCGCACCCAGGGCATTACCCAGCCGTCAGGCCGTGAAAGACTTGCATGCCACTCGATGAATCAATGGCGCAAACCCGTTTGCGATTGTTGAAACAACAGCATTGGTCGCGTATCAAGCGGCTGACGCTGGCCCTCTTGTTGGTTTGGATTACGGTGACGTTTGTCGCGATCTATTTTTCAAGGTCGCTTGAATTCGTTTTTTTAGGTTGGCCCTTCAACTACTGGATGGTTGCGCAAGGCAGCCTGATCGTCTACTTTCTCATCACGGTCATTTACGCTTGGCAAGCGCGGCGTTTGGATAAGCGCTTCGGGCTTGAAGAGGTCGATCGCTGATGCGGGACTTGCAAAAAGAGTCGACAACAGAGGGCGAGGGCGGTACCGCATGGATGCGTCGCCTAAACGGCCTTTACGTCATTTACACGCTTGCGTTCTTATCGCTGGTCGCGACACTTTGGTTTTTTGAGACCTTGGGTTTGTCGCGCGAGTGGATCGGTTTTATTTTCCTGTTCACCACCATCGGTGTTTATGCCACCATCGGCTTGCTTTGCAGGACCACCGACGCCAACGCCTACTACGTTGCTGGGCGCAGTGTTCCCCCCATCTATAACGGGATGGCAATCGGTGCCGATTGGATGTCGGCGGCCAGCTTCATTGGGTTATCGGGCACCCTTTATTTGACCGGTTATGGCGGGATGGCCTTCGTCCTTGGGTGGACAGGTGGGTATTGTTTGGTTGCGCTCTTTTTAGCGCCCTACCTGCGGAAATTTGGCCGCTTCACAATCCCCGACTTTCTCGGTGTTCGGTATGGCGGCGTGATCCCGCGCTTGCTCGGCGTCTTTGCGGTGATATTGGTGTCGTTTACGTATGTCGTTGCACAAATTTATGGCGTCGGTTTGATTGCCTCTCGACTGGCTGGGGTCGCCTTTGAATTAGGGGTCTTCCTCGGGTTGGGCGGGATATTGGTTTGTTCGTTTCTGGGCGGCATGCGCGCCGTCACCTGGACGCAGGTGGCGCAGTACATCGTTCTCATCATTGCTTTCATGATGCCCGTGGCCTGGCTATCGATCCAGCAGACGGGTAACCCGCTGCCGCAAATCAGCTACCAAGCGCAGCTTGCCGACGTCACGGCGCGCGAGGAGACCCTGATCAATGACCCCGCAGAGCTATCGGTTCAGGCGTATTACGCCAACCGTGTCTTGGTGCTCCAGCAGCAACTCGCCACACCGGGGCCAGCCTTGCAGGCGCTGCGTCAAAGTGCGGAGGCACTGGTTCAGGCCCAGCGCGCCCGGCGTGCACCGATTGACGTGCAGTTGGCAGCCGAGCGCGCGTTGGCCAATGTGCCGCGGACGGTCGACGGCGCTGTGGCTCGTTGGCGCGACGAGCTGGCCATTGCCCAGATCAAATCTCGCCCGTTGAACGGTATGCCCCGCCATGCGAAGCCATTTGCGGGTGACCCAGACGGTGACTCGATTGACCGGGAGGTCTTCGATACCTCTCGCCGGAACTTCATGGCGCTTGTGTTTTGTTTGGTCTTCGGTACCGCTGCGTTGCCTCACGTGCTGGCGCGCTTCTACACAACGACAGGTGTGCATCAGGCCCGCCAGTCCGTGGTCTGGTCGCTGGTGTTCATACTCTTGCTCTATCTCAGCGCACCGGCGCTGGCGGTGATGGTCAAGTATGAGATTTTCAATACGTTGGTCGGTTCGGCCTTCAGCGAGCTGCCCGGTTGGGTCTTTGCTTGGAACAAAGTTGACCCGGGGTTGTTGTCGTTACAAGACGTCAATGGCGATGGCCAGGTTCAGTTGAATGAGTTGACGATTGGATCTGACATCATTGTTCTGGCAACGGCTGAAATCGCGGGTATGCCATACGTCGTTGCGGGTTTGATCGCTGCAGGTGCGTTGGCGGCTGCGCTGTCGACGGCGGATGGCTTGTTATTGACCATTGCCAACGCACTGAGCCATGACGTCTACTACACCCTCATTGACCCTCGCGCCAGTACCGCTCGGCGCGTCACGATCTCTAAAATGCTTTTGCTGGTGGTTGCACTGGCCGCTGCGTACGTTGCGGCACAAAAGCCTGGCAACATCTTGTTCCTCGTATCCGCCGCCTTTTCCCTTGCCGCCTCCGCATTTTTCCCCGTGCTCACGTTCGGCATCTTCTGGAAGCGTGCGAACGCCGCAGGGGCAATCTCCGGTATTACGGTCGGCTTGTTAGTCACAACGTATTACATGATCACGACGCAACCTTGGCTGAGAGGCGTCTTCGGCGTCGAAGGGCCGGTTTCTTTATGGTGGGGCATCGAGCCGATATCGGCGGGGGTCTTTGGGGTTCCTGCGGGCTGCCTGGCCCTTGTTACAGTGAGCTTGCTCACGCCACCGCCGGCCGTGGCGATTCAGCGCATGGTCGAATCTTGGCGATATCCACGCGCCGACGTTTAGTCACAAGCACCGGATTCGGGCTATAATTGCGGGCTAACCTTGCCACACCCTGTGTTGACGCTCAGGGGTGGTTGTTCTAATCCACAAGGAGAAATGATGCGTCATTACGAAATCGTCATGTTGGTCCATCCTGACCAAAGCGAGCAAGTTCCAGCAATGCTGGAGCGTTACAAAGGCTCGATCACCAGCGCCGGCGGCAAGATCCACCGGGAAGAAGATTGGGGCCGTCGCCAGTTGGCGTACCAAATCAACAAGTTGTCAAAAGCTCACTACGTGTGCTTGAACATCGAAGCGGACCAGTCGGTTATTGCCGAGCTGGAACACGCGTTCAAGTTCAACGACGCGGTTTTGCGCCATATGACTGTTGTTAAGAAGAAAGCTGAAACAGCGCCTTCTGCAATGATGAAGTCTGTCGAGCGCGAAGAGGCTCGCAAGAGCCAACAGCAGGAGACCGCCGCCTAACGTGGCCCGATAGCGATGTCAGCGTCAGTCAATCAGTTTGAACTGCACGCGAGCCTAGAGTCGCTTGAAACGCTGAGATACAGCCCCGCAGGGCTTCCGATTCTTGATTTATGGCTGGTCCATGAGAGCAAGGCAAACGAAGCTGGTGTTGAAAGGGTCGTCAATCTCAGAGTCAAAGCAGTGGCGTTTGGTGCAACAGCTCAAACCCTCTCTCGGCAAAACCTGTCGGCCGTATTCGGTTT